>RFWA01000081.1 GCA_009922295.1 Betaproteobacteria bacterium | reverse complement strand
ACAGGCCCAGATTGGCCTGCGGCTGGGCCGGGTCAATGGCCTGCATCATGGTCTGGGTGCCCAGATCGCTCAGCAGCATGAAGCCATGGGGCTCGTCCCAGGCCAACACCTCGGGCGCCAGCAGACCGGCCTGTTGCATCAGTTGCGCCACTTTGACAAAGGGTTGGCAATTTTCCTTGTCCGGCGGTGCGTCCATGATGATGCGGCTGCCGGCCGTGCTGTCGATGCGCAGGTAGCGCCGGAAACTGGCGTCTGCCGAGGCAAGTCGGACCGAGCCGGCGTACAGTCCATGACCGGCTTCCAGGCCGGCCAGCCAGTGTTGGAAAGCAACTTCACGTGCTGGGTCAGGCCACAGGGGAGATACGGATGGCTCGGGGGCGTGGGAGTGAACAGGGCTCATGGATAATCGATTCTACAAAGCTGTGCTTCGGCACGGTGCCCTTTCACCCTTCGCCTGATGCGCCTGCTACTGCCCCTACCCCCAAACCAGTCTGCCGATGCGCTCTCCGCTGCCTGATCTCAAGCACTGGCTTGACCACCACGTCTGGTGGCTCGCTGGAATAGTCGTCCTGCAGGCGGGCTGGGCAGGCGCTCAGCCGATCGTGCTGGTACCCGGTCCTCAGCCGGTTGAGGCCGTCCTGACGATCAAGAGCAGCGGCCAGTTGCAGGAACTGATTGCGCCCCAGGTGCCCCGGGACCTGCCGGTTTTTATCAGCGGTGAGCGCTTGTACGGCCGTCCGGATCTTGAGACCGTCATCGAGGGCGCAGCGCAGCTGCGCCGGGGCGATCTTGTCATTCAGGCCGATCGAATGGAGTACTACCAGCCCGATGACCAAGCGCGCGCGCGCGGGCAGGTCCGCGTGAACCGCGACGGCAACGTCTACGAAGGCCCACTGCTGGAGCTCAAGCTCGAGTCGTTCGAAGGGTTTTTCAGCCAGCCAAGCTACTACTTCCGGAGCAATGATTCCCACGGTGAGGCCGCGCGCCTGGATTTTTTGGATGAACACCGAATCGTGATCCGACAGGGCACCCTGACCACCTGCACCCGCCAGCCGGGCCCGGGCTGGTTGCCAGACTGGATCTTGCGGGCGACTACGCTGCGACTTGACAACGAGGAAGAGGTTGGGACCGCTGAAGGTGCGGTGCTGAGCTTCATGCAGGTTCCCCTGCTGCCAATACCCTACCTGAGTTTTCCGTTGAGTGACCAGCGCAAGTCGGGCTTCCTGCCGCCTACTCCCGGACTGGACGACGTTAACGGCATTGAGCTGGCACTGCCGTATTACTGGAATATCGCGCCAAACCGGGATGCCACTGTGACACCCACCCTGATGAGCAAACGCGGGCTTAACCTGGCCAGTGAATTCCGCTATTTGGAAAATGACTACTCAGGCCAACTGCGCTTTGACCTGATGCCCAATGACCCGCTGCGTGGTCTGAACCGCTGGGGCTTGACGGCCAACCATCAAGCCAACATGCCCAACCCATTCGCGACGGGTTCCCTGGCCTTCAGCCTGCGCTTGAACCGTGTCAGCGACGACAACTATTGGCGTGATTTCACCCGCAGCAGCGCCACCTTGACACAGCGCCTGCTTGCCAACGACGCCAACCTCAGTTGGGCAGATGGTTATTTCTCCAACAGTGTGCGAACCCTGAAGTGGCAGACCCTGCAAGATCCTTCGTCGCTCATCATCCCGCCCTACGACCGGCTGCCGCAACTGGCGACGCGTTACCAGCGGGATGACCTCCAAGGTTATGACCTGAGCCTTCAGGCCGACTACACCCGGTTTCAGTCAAGCAGCGCGCTCACCGGCCAGCCCGATGGCGAGCGTGCCTTCACGGTGTTGCAGGTGGCCCGGCCCTGGCTGATGCCTGGCGGTTTCGTGACGCCACGGCTGCAATTGCACGCCACCGCCTACCAGTTCGATGCGCCGCTGGCCAACGGTGCCATCGCAGCCAACCGGGTGGTGCCGACGCTGAGCCTGGACAGCGGGCTGGTTTTTGAGCGCGACGCCAATCTGTTTGGGCGCAAGCTGCGCCAGACGCTGGAGCCGCGCGCGTTCTATGTGCACACTCCCTACCGCGACCAAAGTATGCTGCCCAATTACGATTCGGGCGCCAATGACTTTAGCTTTGCCACCATCTTCACTGAAAACGCCTTTGTCGGCAACGACCGCATCGCCGACAGCAACTTGTTGACCCTTGGTCTGTCCACGCGGCTGCTCGATCCGGACACCGGCGTTGAATCGCTGCGTTTCGGGGTGGCGCAACGGCTGCGCTTTACCGACCAGAACGTGACCCTGCCGGGCGGGGCGGCCGTGGCTGACCGGCTAAGTGACCTGTTGCTGGGTACCACCATCACCTGGGACCCACGCTGGACCTTTGACACTTCGGTACAGTTCAATGCCACCACTGAATTGCCGGTGCGCGCTACCGCCGGCGCGCGCTATAGCCCTGGTCTATATAGGGTGGTGAGTGGCGCCTACCGTTTTCAGCGTGACAGCAGCGAGCAGGTGGACTTGGGTTGGCAGTGGCCGATCAATGACCTGTGGGGTGACCGCGGTCAGGATCTCGGCGCCGGGCGCGGGCAGGGTGGCGGCCGCTGGTACAGCGTCGGCCGACTCAATTACAGTCTGAGCGAGGGCCGTCTGGTCAATACCGTGCTGGGGCTGGAGTACGACGCCTGCTGTTGGCTTGGGCGGGTCGCGCTTGAGCGGCTACAGACCAGCAGCACGTCAGCCACCTCCCGCATCATGTTTCAGCTGGAATTCGTCGGCTTTACGAGGCTCGGCGTCAACCCTCTGCAGACCCTGAAAGACAATATCCCGGGCTATCAATTGCTGCGGGAAACCGTCAGCCCTCCCAGCCGTTTCAACAACTATGATTGAGTGATGATGATGTTTCGTTTTCTGCCACCGAGCTTGGCTCTGGCGTTGGGATTGGTATCGGGGATAGGTGTAGAGGCTCAAGGTCTGCAACTGCAATCCAGCCAGAGTCTGTCGCTGCCAGCCCCGGTGGGGACACGGCAGGTCGATTTTGTGGTGGCCCTGGTCAACTCCGAGCCCATTACCAACAGTGAGTTGCAGGGCGAGCTGCAGCGTGTGCAGCAGCAGTTCGCTCTCCAGCGCCGGCCGTTGCCTGACAAAAACGAGTTGGCACGCCAAGTGCTGGAACGGCTGATTGGCGATCAGATACAACTGCAGCTGGCCAAGCAATCGGGAATTCGCATTGACGAGGCCGCGGTGGACCTGGCCGAACAGAACGTTGCCCGCCAAAATCAGTTGAGCGTGGCCGACATGCGCCGGCAGTTGGTCGCCGAAGGTGTCTCCATGCCGCAGTTTCGGACCCAGCTCCGCAACCAGCTCACCCTGACCCGCTTGCGCGAGCGAGAGCTCGAGCCGCGTGGTCGGGTGACCGAACTGGAGATCGACCAGTATTTGCGCGAGGCCCAAAGCAACAGCGGTCCGACTACGCAGCAAATCAACCTTGCCCAAATTCTGGTGGTGGTACCTGATGATGCCAGCGACGCTCAGGTGGCCACCCTGCGAGCCCGCGCCGAGGCCTTGTTGGCGCGCATTCGGGCTGGCGAAGATTTCAACAACCTGGCCCGCACTGCTTCAGACGCACCAGACCGCAGCAATGGTGGCCAGTTGGGGATGCGCACGTCCGACCGCTATCCATCCTTGTTTGTCGACGCCACCCAGGCCCTGGCGCTGGGTGAGGTGAGCGCCTTGGTCCGCTCAGGCGCTGGCTTTCACCTTCTCAAGGTGATGGAGCGACAGGACGCCAATCTGCCGCCTGCCACAGTGATGCAAACCCGTAGTCGGCATATTTTGCTGCGGCCTGGTCCCCAGCTTAGCGAGGCTGCTGCAAGGGACCGCCTTTTGGGTTACCGCGGCCAGATTCAGGCGGGCCAGGCTGACTTTGCTGCGCTGGCCCGTCAGCATTCGCAAGACAGCAGCGCCGCCCAGGGGGGTGACCTGGGCTGGGCCAACCCAGGCATGTTTGTCCCCGAGTTTGAGCAGATCATGAACCGACTGGCACCAGGGCAGGTGGGCGAGCCCCTGGTGTCCCGGTTTGGTGTTCATCTGATCGAGGTGCTGGAGCGGCGCCGCGTGGAAACCAGCCAGCGGGAACAGCGTGAAGCGGTGCGCGGCTTGCTTCGCGACAAGAAGCTGGAAGAAGCTTACCTGCTCTGGGCTCAGGACCAACGCAGCCGCGCCTACGTGGAACTGCGCGAGCTTGCGCCGTGAGCGGCGCCCAGCGCTTAACCGCCCATGCCGCAGCCAACTGGCGAACCCGATGAAACACGTGGCGCGCAAGCGCTTTGGCCAACACTTCCTCGCAGACGCCGCCGTCATTGATGCCATCGTGGCCGCCATTGCGCCGCGGCCGAACGAGCTCATGGTCGAAATTGGTCCGGGCCTGGCCGCCTTGACGCAGCCGCTGGTGGAGCGACTCGGGCACTTGACGGTGATTGAGTTGGACCGTGATCTGGCGGCCCGGCTGCGGCTGCATCCGCAGCTGACGGTGATTGAATCTGATGTGCTAAAAGTCGACTTGTCCCTTGTCAGGCCTGTCGACTCTGCTATCAAAATAAGAGTAGTTGGCAACCTGCCTTACAACATTTCCACACCCATCCTTTTTCATTTGCTCGATCAGGTGCACCTGATTGAAGACCAGCACTTCATGTTGCAAAAAGAAGTGGTTGACCGCATGGTGGCGCGCCCGGCCACCGCAGCCTATGGTCGGTTGAGTGTGATGCTGCAGTGGCGCTACGCCATGGAGACTGTGCTGCGGGTGTCACCGCACAGCTTTGAGCCGCCGCCACGGGTCGACAGTGCCGTGGTCCGCATGGTTCCGCACCAGCAGCCAGTGATGCTGTCGGTGGCGCTATTGAGCGAGCTGGTGCAGGTGGCGTTCAGCCAGCGCCGCAAACTACTGCGTCATACGCTGGGCCGCTGGCTGGAGACCAAAGCCTATGCCGGCAATTTTGATGTGCAGCGGCGGGCCGAGGAGGTGCCAGTGGATGAGTACCTGGCGCTTGTTGGTCAACTTGAACGCCAGCCGGCCTGAAGCCGGTCTAGGCGCGTCGGTGATTAGCATCACGCATTAAAAAGGCCCGCCGAAGCGGGCCTTTTGCAAAGGCTGAGCGCCTGCCTCAGGCAGCTGTCAGCCAGTAACCGGCATTGAAAGGGCTGCTCATGCGCAGCGCCAGGGGCGACACGTCGAGCAACTTGTCGGTTGGCATTTTTTCGCCGGACTCGGTGGTGAGTTCAATACCGGTCACGCCAGGGGCGGTCGCGGTGTTGCTGCTTGCCTCATTCGCCCGTTCTGCTTGGCTGGTGTGTGCAGAACGGGCTACAGAAAAGAATAGAAGCAACGGAACGGTATTTTTCGATCCCCCCAGTAGTCTGCTGCATCACGGAAAATATCGAGCAGTTGTTCGCGCGCTTCCTTGTCGAAGCGGGCGTTCGCGGGGACATGCTCCAGCACCACAATGAAGCCTGGCTGGGGTCCTGATTTGTGCAGCGGATCAGTCATGCCGTCGTAAAGAGCATCAAAATTCTTCCCGACATGGGACGACAGCATGAACTGCTGACCAATCAGGTCGAGCACTTCCTGCTTGGTCTGAGCATTTGCCAGATTGGCGTACAGGAAATGCTGGCCGAGGGTTTGCGCTGCATCTTGCAACTCCTGCACCCGAAAGGCGCGGATCGACTGCACGATGTTGCTGCGGATACCCCGCAATGGCGTCTCAGCTGCTACGCGATCCGGCGCAGCGTTGGCTTGACGAAGTGGCATATTCATCCCCTCCTCACTTTCTAATAAACTTAAACCAATAAAAAACTCAGGGTTCGATCCTGCGAAAGCTCGTGTAGTGGTCGGCCGTGTAGTAACAGGCGTCAGGCGCCTTGGCTTGCCCACCACACACAATGCGCCGCTGGCCCCGGTTGCTGGCGCCAGGCGTTGGCACCGTGTATTCCCGGTAATAGCCGCGCTTTTGGGCTGGCAGCAACTACAAACGGACCGCCCTGCAGAATGAGCGCATGAACCTGCGCCCCCTGCTTGGGCAATTCGGCCAACGAGATGGTGGCTGCTGAAACGCCGGCTGCAGTGCCCTTGGCCTGTGCGCCCCCGGCCAAACTCCCCAGCAGAATTCCAGCAACAACCCATTTCAGGGTTGGCGACCACACCATCGACTAACTCCCCATCAAACTCCGGGTAAACCCGGAAACTCCAATGAACGAAGTGTCGCGTATTTGCCGAAATAAAGCAAGCGAATGCTCAAAAATTAAGCACAAAAATAGTGTTATTTATCAATAAGCAAGCGCACACTTGTTATTTTGAGCTTACCGACTGGCGTTGGCGTCGGCGACAGTGAGTGCTGTCATGTTGACGATACGTCGGACGGTGGCGCTGGGGGTCAAAATGTGCACTGGTTTGGCCGCGCCCAGCAGCACTGGGCCAATCGCAATGTTGCCGCCGGCGGCGGTTTTCAACAGGTTGTAAGAAATATTGGCAGCGTCGATGTTGGGCAAAACCAGCAAATTGGCGTCACCAGACAGGGTACTGTTGGGCATGAGGCTCGCCCGGCCCTGTCCGTCCAGTGCCATATCACCGTGCATTTCGCCGTCGACCTCGAGCCAGGGCGCTTGTACTCGCAGCAGTTCCAGTGTTTGGCGCATCTTCACGGCACTGGGCTGGATGCTGCTGCCGAAGTTGGAGTGCGACAGCAGGGCGGTTTTGGGCCGAATGCCAAAGCGCATCATTTCTTCCGCCGCCATCACGGTGATTTCGGCAAGTTGTTCAGCGGTCGGGTCGTAATTGACATGGGTGTCGACCAGGAACACCTGTCGGTCGGGCAGCAAGAGGGCGTTCATGCAGGCATAGGTGTTCACACCCGCACGCATGCCAATGACCTGGTCGACGTACTGCAAATGCAGGCCCGTGGTGCCCCAGGTGCCGCAGATCAGCCCGTCAACCTCTCCCTTGTGCAGCAGCATGGCCCCAATCAGGGTCAAACGCCGACGCATTTCGATTTTGGCTGCCTGCTCGGTCACGCCCTTGCGCTCGGTCATGCGGTGGTAGGTCTGCCAGAAGTCGCGGTAGCGGTGATCCGACTCTACGTTGACCACGGCGTAGTCAATGCCTGCGCGCAGGCGCAGGCCAAATTTCTCCACCCGGGCCGCAATCACGGCGGGCCGTCCGATCAGGGTGGGCAGAGCCAGGCCCTCGTCCACCACGATTTGCGCGGCGCGCAAAACCCGCTCTTCTTCGCCTTCGGCGTAGACCACCCGTTTTTTGAGCGCCTTTTTTGCGGCCGAAAAAATCGGTTTCATGGTGTTGCCGGAGGCATAGACAAAGCTTTGCAGGCGTTCGCGGTAGGCGTCCATGTCGGCAATTGGGCGCAGGGCCACGCCGCTGTCGGCAGCCGCCTTGGCCACCGCTGGCGCGATCTTCATCATCAGGCGCGGGTCAAACGGCTTGGGAATCAGGTACTCCGGCCCGAAAGCCAACTCTTCGCCCGCATAGGCGGCAGCCACCACCTCGCTTTGCTCGGCCTGGGCCAACTCGGCGATGGCGTGCACCGCCGCGATCTCCATCTCGACGGTGATGGTGGAGGCGCCGGCATCCAGGGCGCCACGAAAAATATAGGGAAAACACAGGACGTTGTTGACCTGGTTCGGGTAGTCGGTGCGGCCGGTGGCCATCACGGCGTCACTGCGCACTGCCTTGACGTCTTCCGGGGAGATTTCGGGATTTGGGTTGGCCAGGGCAAAAATGATGGGGTTCGCTGCCATCTTCTGAACCATGGCAGGTTTGAGCACACCACCGGCGGACAGCCCGAGAAAAATGTCGGCGTCTGCAATGATGTCACTCAGGGTTCTTGCCTCGGTTTTCTGGGCAAAGACGATTTTGTCTTCGTCCATCAGCTCGGTACGGCCCTCGTACACCACCCCTGCCAGGTCGGTGACAAAAATATTCTGGCGTGGCATGCCAAGCTTGACCAGGAGGCTCAGGCAGGCCAGCGCCGCCGCCCCGGCGCCTGAGGTGACCAGCTTGACCTGCTTGGGGTCCTTGCCCACCACCTTGAGCGCGTTCAGCAGCGCCGCGCCGACCACGATGGCCGTGCCGTGCTGGTCGTCGTGGAACACTGGAATCTTCATCCGTTCGCGCAGGCGGCGCTCAACGTAAAAGCAATCCGGCGCCTTGATGTCTTCCAGGTTAATGCCGCCAAAGGTAGGCTCCAGCGACGCAATGATGTCCACCAATTTGTCGAGGTCGTGTTTTTCGTTGATCTCGATGTCAAACACATCGATGCCGGCGAACTTCTTGAACAGGACGGCCTTGCCCTCCATCACCGGCTTGGCCGCCAGTGGTCCGATGTCACCCAGGCCCAGCACGGCCGTGCCATTGGTGATCACCGCCACCAGGTTGCCGCGGCTGGTGTACTTGAAGGCGTTGTTGGGGTCTTTGACGATCTCTTCACAGGGGGCAGCGACGCCCGGTGAGTAGGCCAGCGCCAGGTCATGCTGGTTGACCAATTGTTTGGTGGCCGCAATCGCAATCTTGCCTGGCGTCGGGAATTCGTGATATTCCAGCGCAGCGCGGCGCAATTGGGCGCGTTTTTCTTCGGGGTTGGGCGTGCTGTCGGGCATGTTTGTCTCCTGCTGCGACCAGTATCAACCCAAAAGTGGGCGAGGTCGTTCTCGCTATGGGGAGAACTTTGTAATGTTGACTACGGGAAAACCCTAAGTTACCCGCAACAACGACAACGACAACGACGACGAGCTAGAGCACCACCAGCTTGCTTTGTGCCATGCGCTGGGCGGTTTGGGCGCCGGTCAGCACAAAGCCCCGCACCTGATCGTCCGGGTCGCGAAATTGCCAAATCCCGGGCGACGTGCTCTGCCACTCACCGGCGGTGCCTGGTGCGGGCGCGGCCACCACGATGGGCAGTGCGGGTGTCTTGATGCCCACCGGCATCAGCGGAAAGACCAGCTCGGTGCGGGTGCCTGTCAGGGTGGCGGCCAAGGCTTTGGCTGCGTTCATGATCGGCATCACATAGGGCAAAGTACGACCGCCGCTCAAGGGGGCGATGGCCGCGAGGCTCCAGTCTTGACCGGCGTACTGGGCGTTGTCGCCCAGGGCGTAAATGTGGGGCTGGCTGGTGCGCAGGCTAGCGTCCACCACCACGCCGCGCTCGCACTGCAGGCCCGCCGCCTGCGCCAGCGTCGTGTTGGCCCGCAGGCCGATGGCGCTCAGCACCAGGTCGGCCTCCAGGCTTTGGCCGTTGGCCAGC
>RFWA01000009.1 GCA_009922295.1 Betaproteobacteria bacterium | reverse complement strand
GGCGATTGTGCAAACCCATGGCAACCGGGATTGCCACGTCATTTTGCGCGGCGGCAAGGCGCCCAACTACGACGCCGCCAGCGTAGCCGCTGCCTGCCAGGATCTGCAGAAAGCCAAATTACCGCCCACGCTGATGGTGGACTGCAGCCACGCCAACAGCAGCAAGCAGCATCAGAAACAAGTCGATGTGGCCCGTGACATTGCCGGCCAGCTGGCAGCTGGCTCGCGCAGCGTTTTTGGCGTCATGGTGGAGAGCCACTTGCAAGCCGGAGCGCAAAAATTCACGCCGGGGCAAGACGACGCGGCTGGTCTGGCCTACGGCCAGAGCATCACTGATGCCTGCCTGGGTTGGGACGACTCATTGCAGGTGCTGTCGGTCTTGTCTGAGGCTGTCAAGGCGCGTCGGGCCGGTTGATGAGTCCTGGCATTTGAGTGCTCTGCAGGCCTGCAGGCCACGAATTACTTAGAGAGCTTGCTGCTTTTTTTGTAGTGACTGGAGTAGCCTGCTGTGAATATCGCCGAAACCGCCGTTGCTCATGCACAGGATGTGGTCGCCGGGCTGCGCGGCCGCAAGCAGTTGGGCCAGCAAGGCATCGATGCTGTCTGCGACCTGTGCTTTTGGCCCCATGGTGGTCAGGGCAGCGCGGGCGTCCCAGTCCAGGCCACCCGCGTGGCAAAACGCCAGGTCGGCGTCTTCCAGACTCCAGGGCAGCTGAGCCGCCATGGCGCCGAGCTTCATGGTGTTGCTGCGCGGCTCGAACGCCGCCAGGATGCGCGCGGTCGAGCCCAGTTGACGGCGCAGACCGTCCAGTGTGGTGCGGATTGCTGTAGGGTGATGGGCAAAGTCGTCGTAGACAGTGATGTCGCCGCCGGCCAGCGCGACGCGTCCGCGTACTTCCATACGGCGCTTGACGTTCTTGAAGCTGGCCAGAGCCTGTGCCGCAGCGGCAGGTGACACCCCCACATGCTCTGCTGCCGCGATGGCGGCCAATGCGTTGAGCTGGTTGTGGACCCCGGTCAGCCCCCACTGCACATGACCTGCCTCCCGGCCCTGTTGCAGCACCCGGAAATCCTGCGGTTCACCTTGCGCCGCGAAATCGCTGACCCCAGCACCAAAGCTGCGAACTTCGCTCCAGCAACCCATGTGCAGCACCCGGCTCAGGCTTTCCTCCAGGCCATTGACAACCAAGCGCCCAGCGCCATTCGGTCCAGTGCCGGGGATGGTTCGAACTAAGTGGTGAAACTGTCGCTCAATGGCCGCCAGGTCGTCAAAAATGTCGGCGTGGTCAAATTCCAAGTTGTTCAGGACGGCAGTGCGAGGCCGGTAGTGAACAAACTTGCTGCGCTTGTCAAAAAAAGCGGTGTCGTACTCATCCGCCTCGATCACAAACAGCGGCCGCGCGCCCGGAGGTACCACCGCCGCGCCGCCCAAGCGGGCAGACACGCCAAAGTTCATGGGTACGCCACCGATCAAAAAGCCGGGCGCCAAGCCGGCCTGCTCCAGAATCCAAGCCACCATGGCCGTGGTGGTGGTTTTGCCGTGGGTGCCAGCGACGGCGATCACATGACGCCCCTGCAGCACGTGTTCGGCCAGCCATTGCGGGCCGCTGGTGTAGGCCAGGCCGGCGTCCAGGATGGCCTCCATCAAAGGAAATTTGGGCTGGCCATCCGCCTTGTGAACACGGCTCACCACATTACCGACCACGAACAGGTCAGGCTGCAGCGCTAGTTGCTCGGTGCCGTAACCCTCAATCAGCGCAATGCCCAGCCCGCGCAGCTGGTCGCTCATGGGCGGGTAGACGCCGGTATCACACCCTGTCACACGGTGGCCGGCTTCTCGCGCCAAGGCAGCCAGTCCACCCATGAAGGTGCCGCAAATGCCGAGAATATGAATATGCATGGCCAGATTTTAGGCGGGGCGGTTACAGGCAAAATGGCAAGCTATGCAATCCTCGAAACTCGAAATTTCTGCAGTGGCGGCCCAACTGGTGGTTGAGGAGGGGCTTGACTACGGTGCGGCCAAGCACCGGGCGGCCAAGGCCTTGGGTTTGCCGGCTCGAACAGCCCTGCCGGACAACGACGCGCTCGAAGATGCGGTTGTGGATTACATTGCCACTTTTTGTCCTGAGAGCCAGGCGCAAGAGCTGCAGTCCCTGCGCGCGCTGGCGCTGACCTGGATGACGCGCTTGACATCCTTTTCGCCTTATTTGGGCGGAGCCGTCTGGCACGGCACGGCCACCCATTGGAGCGACATTTACATTCAACTGTTTTGTGAAGACAGCAAATCTGCCGAAATCTTCCTGATTGACCATCAGGTTCGCTATGTGCCCCGAACCGTCACAGGTTTTCACGGGGGAACCGTTGATGCATTGAGTGTGCATGCCTTTTGCTCTGGCCTGGGCGAAGAGGTAGGTGTCCACCTGTTGATCTACGACCGTGACGACGTTCGCGGCGCGCTCAGGCCCGACGCGAAGGGGCGGGCACCACGCGGCGACCTGGCAGCGGTGCGCGCTTTGTTGCATGATCTGCCCTATGACTCAGACTGATCTCCCTGATCCAACTGTCGGGCCGATCCGCGACGGTACCTCCAGCGGTCGTAGCTCGCGCCGGCAGTGGCTGCTGGGCAGCCTGGGCGGGGCGGCTTTGCTGGCTGGCGCTGGTCTGGCCTGGTGGCGTCAGCGGACCCCAGGCATCGGGCCGGTTGCGTCAGCCCCGACTGAAACCGTGGCGGGCGTGGATTTTTGGTCCATGTCCTTGGCCACTCCAGAAGGGGGAACGCTGGCGCTGCAGGCGTTGCGTGGCCGCCCCTTGCTGCTCAATTTTTGGGCCACTTGGTGTCCGCCTTGTGTCGAAGAATTGCCGCTATTGGATCGGTTTTATCGGGAAAATTCTGCCAAAAGCTGGCAAGTTCTTGGTATTGCCGTCGATCAGAGAGACGCGGTGCAGCGGTTTTTAGCTCGTTCACCCGTGGCGTTTCCGGTTGTGTTGGCGGGTTTTCCGGGCATGGAACTGAGTAAGAGTCTGGGCAATCTCAGTGGTGCTCTACCGTTTACTGTGGTCCTGGGTCAGGACGGGGTGGTTGCGCACCGTAAAATGGGTAAAGTGGTGGACACCGATCTGTCTGCGTGGAAGCGCCTGATCTGAACCCGGCCAGACTGCTTAGTGGAGGCATAAACTCCCTATACTTAGCCGACATTTACCGAACTTAAGGTGAATTAGGTCATCGTTATTTGAAAATCGCTGGAGATCCAATGGACCTAAGAAAACTCAAGACTCTGATCGACCTCGTGTCAGAGTCCAATGTGTCCGAACTGGAAATCACTGAACCCGAAGGCAAGGTACGAATTGTCAAGGGTGGGGGGGCCATGGTTCAGTATGCGCAGCAACAACCATTGCCAGCCACCTTGGCCCCGGCGATGCCGGCGCCACCTGAAGTGCCACCTGTTGCTGTGCCGGCTGTGGCGCCCGTCGGGCACACGGTGAAGTCGCCGATGGTCGGCACGTTTTACCGCTCGGCGTCGCCGGGAGCGAAATCGTTTGTTGAGGTTGGCGACGCCGTCAAGGCCGGTGACACCCTTTGCATCATTGAAGCCATGAAAATCCTCAACGAAATTGAGGCTGATGTCGCTGGCACTGTGGTACAAATTTTGTGCGAAAACGGACAGGCTGTGGAATACAGCCAGCCTCTTTTTGTGCTCGTGTGATCCGTATCCACCCAGTCCATGTTTAAGAAAATTCTTGTTGCCAATCGGGGTGAGATCGCCCTCCGCATCCAGCGCGCCTGCCAGGAACTCGGCATCAAGGCCGTGATGGTGTACTCTGAAGCTGATCGCGAGGCCAAGTACGTCAAATTGGCTGAAGAAGCCGTTTGTATCGGCCCCGCGCCGTCGGCACTGAGCTACCTCAACATGCCAGCCATCATTTCGGCGGCCGAGGTCACTGACGCCGAAGCCATTCACCCGGGTTACGGATTCCTCAGCGAAAACGCCGATTTTGCCGAACGGGTTGAGAAGAGCGGTTTCCAGTTCATTGGTCCGACGCCCGAATCGATTCGGATCATGGGCGACAAGGTCTCGGCCAAGCAGGCGATGATCAAGGCTGGCGTGCCCTGTGTGCCCGGCTCGGAGGGTGAATTGCCTGATGATCCAGTGCAAATTCGCCGTATTGCACGCACGGTGGGTTATCCGGTCATCATCAAGGCGTCGGGCGGCGGCGGCGGGCGCGGCATGCGTGTCGTGCACACCGAGGCGGCCCTGATCAATGCCGTGGCCATGACCAAGGCCGAGGCGCAAAGCGCCTTTGGCAATCCCTCGGTGTACATGGAGAAGTTTCTCCAGAACCCTCGGCACATTGAAATCCAGATTCTTGCGGACAAGCATAAAAATGCGGTTTACCTGGGCGAGCGTGATTGCTCCATGCAGCGCCGGCACCAAAAAATCATTGAGGAGGCCCCAGCCCCTGGCGTGCCGCGCAAACTGATCGAGCGCGTAGGTGAGCGCTGTGTTGCCGCTTGCAAGAAAATTGGTTACCGGGGAGCTGGCACCTTTGAGTTCCTCTACGAAGATGGGGAGTTCTATTTCATTGAGATGAACACGCGTGTTCAGGTGGAGCACCCTGTCACGGAAATGACGACCGGCATTGACATCGTGCGGACTCAAATTATGGTGGCTGCCGGTGAAAGACTGCCGTTTACCCAGCGCCAGATCCAGATTCGCGGGCATGCCATCGAATGCCGCGTGAACGCGGAAGATCCTTACAAGTTTGTGCCGTCGCCAGGCCGTATCACAATGTGGCATGCCCCAGGCGGCCCTGGCGTGCGGGTCGACTCGCACATCTACACCAACTATTTCGTGCCTCCGAATTACGACTCGATGGTGGGGAAAATCATTGTGCATGGCGACACGCGTGAACAGGCGCTGGCGCGTATGCGAACCGCCTTGGGTGAGACCGTCGTGGAGGGCATCAACACCAACATTCCGCTGCATCGTGAGTTGATGGTGGATGCGAAGTTCATGAGCGGTGGTACCAATATTCATTACCTTGAAGAGTGGCTGGGCCACCGCACGCGCTAAGTGAGCCAGAATGTGTTTGAATTCACGCTGATTTGTTCACAGCCTCTGGTGGAGCAGGTCAGTGACGCACTGGATGCCCTTGACGCGCTCAGTGTGAGTGTCGAAGATGCTGATGCCCAAACCGACGCTGAGCAGGCCCTTTTTGGTGAACCCGGAATGTTGCCTCCCAAGGATGGTTGGCAGCGCTCGCGCATCAGTGCCCTGTTCCCGTCGAAAGCCCTGGCTGAGGAGGCGCAGAGCCTGCTGCGTGCCCAGGATTTCTTCGTCGGTTGTCAGGTTCTGGGGATACAAGTCGTGCCGGAGCAGGATTGGGTGCGTTTGACACAGTCGCAATTTGCCCCAGTCGACATCACGCCGGAATTCTGGATCGTTCCTACATGGCATGAGCCGCCAAGCCAGGCGCGCATTGTGATTCGACTGGACCCCGGTATGGCTTTTGGCACTGGGACGCACCCCACCACCCGAATGTGCCTGCGCTGGATTGCAGGGCGGGGTCGGTCGGGTGTGCCTGACCTTGGTCGAGTGCTGGATTACGGTTGCGGGTCCGGAATCCTAGCCATCGGTGCAGCTAAATTTGGTGCAACGGACATTGACGCCGTCGACATTGATAGCGCTGCCATCGCTGCCACCCTGCTGAACGCATCTGCGAATCAGGTCATCGTCAAGGCCGGATTTCCGGAGACGGCGGCGGGTGTTTATCAGACCGTGTTGGCCAATATTCTGGCCACCCCGCTCAAGGTCTTGGCGCCTCTACTCTGGTCGCGCGTTACGACGCCCGGAAACTTGGTGCTGGCAGGCATACTGGAGCGTCAGCAGCAGGAGTTGGTCGACGCCTATGCGCCCTTTTGTCAGTTGGAAGTGACGGATCGAGAAGACGGATGGATCCTGATGACCGCCAGCCGCTGACGCCCGGTCTGGAGGGAGAAGAGTCCACCCCGCCAGCGCTCGTGCAGGGCGTTTTGCCTGCGGACGGCGTATCTTTTTTGCAGCCCCCGCCGCTAACTCAGCAGGACAGCAACCCAGTCGTTTTGGCCGCTTTGGCCTCACTCAGCTTTGCGCTGCTGTTGGTTCTCGCACTGCAAATAGCAGTCCATGAGCGTGATCAAATTGCCGCCAGCTACCCACGCCTGGCCAGCCCGCTCGAGCACCTTTGCGAGCCCCTGAACTGCAGCGTCAAGGCGCTGCGAAGAATAGAGGCCATAGTGATTGACAGTTCATCTTTCGCGCGTGTGGGTGGGAATGTATTTCGCCTGTCCGTCTCGCTGAAAAACATGGCCGGTCTTGCCCTCGCCCTTCCGGCGATCGAGTTGACCCTGACTGATGCACAAGACAATGTTCTGGTGCGGCGCGTTTTGGGACCCCAAGATTTGTCGACCGGCGCGGAAGCTATTGAGGCCGGTTCGGAGTGGTCGCCCTCTTTGGAGGTCGCGTTGACAAGTCCGGTTGCAACCGCGGTCAATGGCTATCGGCTGGTCGCCTTTTACCCGTGACCCTCACCCTGTCGAATCTGAGCATAAAAAAGCCCGACACAGTGAGGTGCCGGGCTTTGAGCTGAACCAAGAACTGATTCAGGGCTTGCTGGCCGTGGGAAACGGCCAAGCAGCCTGTGGGTTCAGCGTGGTCTGAGCGGCTGGAGCAGCAGGAGCAGGCGATGCCTTCGCAGCGGGTGCTTTCGCGGCTTTCTTGGCTGCCGGCTTCTTGGCTGCTTTCTTGGCTGCTGGTTTTTTTGCTACTGCAGCCTTTTTGGCAACAGCGGCTTTCTTGGCGGGAGCCTTCTTCGCAGCCGCTTTCTTTGCTGCGACAGCTTTTTTGGCTGGTGCCGCCTTTTTGGCTGCTACGGCTTTTTTAGCAGGCGCTGCCTTCTTCGCCGGTGCTGCCTTTTTGGCTGCTACGGTTTTTTTAGCAGGCGCTGCCTTCTTGGCCGGTGCGGCTTTTTTAGCCGCTACGGTCTTGGAAGGTGCAGCCTTCTTTGCTGGAGCGGCTTTTTTCGCAGCCGGTGTTTTTGCAGTTGCCATCATTTTCTCCTTCGTCGGATTGCAAAGAGCACTTCATACAAGTTGGAATGCATGAAGCGATTCATGTTGTTGGGGTCTATCCCAGCATCATGAACTCGGGGACACAAACGCAAGGCGCACTGGTTGAAGCTTTCTTGCGACTGTGAAATTCTAGGTGTCATGTTGAAGCGCTTAGTCCCAGGACAGCGCGCCGCCGGACTGATATTCAATCACCCGGGTTTCGAAAAAATTCCGTTCCTTCTTCAGGTCAATCATCTCGCTCATCCAGGGGAAAGGATTCTCTTCGTTGGGGAACAGGGGTTCAAGGCCAATCTGCGTGGCACGTCGGTTGGCGATGTAGCGCAAATAGCCCTTAAACATGGATGCATTCAGACCGAGCACGCCTCGGGGCATGGTGTCTTCGGCATACCGATATTCCAGCTCTACCGCTTTTTCAAATAATGCCCGAATCTCCAGCTTGAATTCGGCGGTCCACAACTGCGGGTTCTCTAACTTGAGCTGATTGATCAGATCAATGCCAAAATTACAGTGCATGGACTCGTCACGCAGGATGTACTGGTACTGCTCTGCAGCACCAGTCATTTTGTTCTGCCGACCCAGGGCCAGGATTTGGGTAAAGCCCACGTAAAAGAACAAACCTTCCATCAGGCAAGCAAACACGATCAGTGACTTAAGCAGTGTTTGATCAGTCTCTGGTGTGCCAGTCTTGAACTCGGGGTTCATGATGGCCTGTATAAAAGGGATCAGAAACTCGTCTTTGTCGCGGATCGACTGCACCTCGTTATAGGCGTTGAAAATCTCGCTCTCATCCAGGCCCAGAGATTCGACGATGTACTGGTAAGCGTGGGTATGAATCGCCTCTTCAAAAGCCTGCCGCAACAGGAACTGGCGGCACTCGGGAGCTGTGATGTGGCGATAAGTGCCCAACACGATGTTGTTGGCGGCCAGGGAATCAGCAGTCACAAAAAAGCCAAGATTGCGCTTGATAATCCGCCGTTCATCTTCGGTCAGTCCATTAGGGTCCTTCCACAAGGCAATGTCGCGCGTCATGTTGACTTCTTGCGGCATCCAGTGATTGGCGCAGCTTGACAGATACTTTTCCCAGGCCCATTTGTATTTGAACGGGACCAGTTGATTGACGTCGGTCTGACCATTGATGATGCGTTTGTCCGCTGCGTTCACACGGCGTGGGTTACCAGGGCTGATGCCTGCCGCTGCACGAGTGACGGGGGCGCGCACCGGCGCACCATCATTCAGCACCTGTGGTGGTGTCGGGCGATTTGCGACTGCCGCTGCGGACTGAACCAGGGATGGTCCAACCGGCTGAGGCATTCGCGGCGTTGGTTTAACTTCTTCGTCCCAGGTCAGCATAAATAGTCCGATCGTCGAATTATGAAATGAGTGAATTGAATTGGAAAGAATTCATTCAAACCATGGTGTGTCTGATGGCGATGTGTTGTGTGATAGCAGCATGATCGGCACCCTCGCTTGGTTTTGATCATCACTGGCATGACTCACAGGTTGGGTCATCGACGCCGCAAAATTTGATGTCTGTGGCCGGACCGGCTGCCATCTGTAGCTTTGCCGCTGCTGCGGCAGCATCCATAGCACTCATGGCCAGAGTACCACCAGAATCCTGCCCGGAGGACACTGCGTTCATACGGCCTGCAGTGACGGTCGACTTCTCAGCATGAGTGGCTGACATGGTCCGCAGGTAGTAGGTGGTCTTCAAGCCACGAATCCAGGCCAGCTTATAGGTATCGTCAAGTTTTTTGCCCGATGCACCGGCCATGTAGATGTTGAGCGACTGGGCTTGGTCGAGCCATTTTTGCCGGCGCGCAGCGGCTTCCACCAGCCAGGTCGTTTCCACTTCAAAGGCCGTAGCGTAGAGGGCCTTGATTTCTGCCGGTACACGGTCAATAGGCGCCAGCGAACCGTCAAAATGCTTCAGGTCCATCACCATCACGTCGTCCCACAGTCCCAGGCGTTTCAAATCGCGGACCAGATAGCTATTGATGATGGTGAACTCACCGGACAGATTGGATTTAACGGACAGATTCCCGAAGCAGGGCTCAATCGACGCGTCCACGCCAATGATGTTGGAAATGGTGGCTGTCGGAGCGATGGCCGTGCAGTTCGAATTGCGCATGCCATCCATGGCTATTTTGGCGCGCAGAGCATCCCAATCGAGCCGACTGGTGCGGTCGACTTCCACGTAACCACCGCGCTGCTCCGCCAACATGTCGAGGGTGTCGATCGGCATAATGCCTTTGTCCCACAGGGAGCCTTTGTAACTGGAGTAGCGACCCCTTTCGCGAGCCAGCTCGGTGGAGGCCCAGTAAGCGTAATAACAAATGGCTTCCATCGACTGGTCAGCGAAGGCAACGGCGGCATCGCTGGCATAGGGGATGCGCAGCTCGTACAGGCTGTCTTGAAAGGCCATGACACCCAGCCCGACTGGCCGGTGGCGCATGTTTGAATCGCGAGCTTTCTTGACGGCGTAGTAGTTGATGTCGATCACGTTGTCGAGCATGCGCATGGCCGTTGTGATCGTCGTCCGCAGTTTGGTGTGATCGAGGACGCCGTCTTTCAAGTGTTGCAACAGATTGACCGAGCCGAGGTTGCAGACCGCTGTTTCGGTATCGCTGGTGTTCAGCGTGATTTCCGTGCACAGGTTACTGGAGTGAACCACCCCGGCATGTTGCTGAGGTGAGCGCACGTTGCAGGCATCTTTGAAAGTGATCCAAGGGTGCCCGGTCTCAAACAGCATGGTCAGCATCTTGCGCCACAGGTCCGCAGCCTGCAAGGTGCGTGATGGCTTGATTTCGCCGCGCGCTGCCTTTTCTTCATAGGCGACGTAGGCCTTCTCGAACGCCAAACCGAATTTGTCGTGAAGGTCGGGCACATTACTGGGGGAAAAGAGGGTCCATTGACCCTTTTCCATGACCCGCCGCATGAACAGATCGGGGATCCAATTCGCGGTGTTCATGTCATGGGTCCGACGCCGGTCGTCTCCGGTATTCTTGCGAAGCTCCAGGAACTCTTCGATATCGAGGTGCCACGTTTCCAAGTAGGTGCAAACAGCGCCCTTGCGTTTGCCACCCTGATTAACGGCGACAGCCGTGTCGTTCACGACCTTCAGAAAGGGCACCACCCCCTGCGATTCGCCATTCGTCCCCTTGATGTGCGAACCCAGCGCGCGGACCCGTGTCCAGTCGTTGCCAAGACCGCCCGCAAACTTGGACAGCAGGGCGTTTTCCTTGATGGATTCATAAATGCCATCGAGGTCATCGGGCACTGTGGTGAGGTAGCAACTAGACAACTGTGAGCGTAAGGTGCCACTGTTGAATAAGGTTGGCGTGCTGGACATGAAATCGAATGAGGACAAGACCTCATAAAACTCGATCGCACGTGCCTCCCGGTCTATCTCGTTGAGTGACAAGCCCATCGCCACCCGCATGAAAAATGCCTGTGGCAACTCAATCCTGCTCTTGCCAATATGGAGAAAGTAACGGTCGTAGAGCGTTTGCAGTCCGAGGTAGTCAAATTTCAGATCGCGCTCTGCTTTGAGTGCGGCGCCGAGCCGCGCCAAGTCGAACTGAAGGAGTTTTTCATCCAGTAGTTCGTTGGCAACGCCTTTTTTGATGAAGTCGGGGAAATACTCGGTATACGCTTGCGCCATGCCAGACGGGTCGACATCCTTGCCCAGCACTTCTTTGGCGATGGTGTGGAACAGCAACCGTGCCGTCGCGTAGGTGTAGTCAGGATCTTTTTCAATCAAGGTCCTGGCTGCCAGCACTGAGGCCTTGTAGACCTCGTCCATGGGAACGCCGTCATACAGGTTACGCAGCGTCTCGGCGAAGATGGGGTCTGGCTTGACGTCCGCGCCCAAACCAGCGCAGGCGGCGTGGATCAGGTGACTCAGCCGATCCATATCCAGCAAGATCCGTTCGCCGTTATCTATGGCATGCAGTTTGGGCAACTGCGGGGCCGTTAAGGCCGCACTTTTGGCGCGTTCCTGGGTACGTTTTTCACGGTACAGCACATAGGCGCGCGCGACCTCGTGATGGCCGCCACGCATCAAGCCCAACTCAACGTGATCCTGCACGTCCTCGATGTGAAATGTGCCGCCGCCCGGGCGTGAACGCATCAGGGCTCGGATCACTGTTTGAGTGAGTTCATCCACCATCTCGCGCACGCTGGATGATGCGGCACCTTGCGTGCCATGAATCGCCAAAAAAGCCTTCATCATGGCCACGGCGATCTTGTTGGGTTCAAACGGCACGACCGCGCCATTACGGCGAATGATCTGGTACTGACTGAGCATGTGCGGGGCGAGTTGTGCGGTCTCTTGCGAACCCTGGGGCGCATGAATCCCTGTGCGCAGGGTCAATGATGTGTCGAATGCGGTCTGCATTTATTCCTCGTTTTGGGCTGGGTGATGTCGATTTTGCAGCGCTGGGCAACTGCAATTTAACTGCACTGCCTTTCACTGGATCCCGACCAGCACACACTATATATGGGGTCTGACGGGAATACAAGGCACTACCGGTAGTGTTTCGACAAGAATTGACTCGATCGCGACATCTGCGACTTTTCTCCACGCTTGGACTGAGCCAATCGGGGCGGCAGGAGCCCGCCGTCCAAGCGTTTAGGCTAGGCCGGTACGTCCAGGCAGGACTTGACTATCACAGCCTAACCCTTGTTGTAACCTAGCCCAATCAAAGCCAGCGCCGGGGTCGAATTTACGACCAGGTGCCACGTCCTCGTGACCGGCGATATGTTGGATCGGGTAGCTTTGTAGCAGGGCCGCACCCAGGCTTGCAAGTGTCTCGTACTGAGGGTCGGCAAAGGACTCGCCATCGAGACCCTCGAGCTCAATGCCGATCGAATCGTCGTTGCAGTTGGCACGGCCTCGGTAGTGCGAGACGCCAGCGTGCCAGGCGCGGTCTTGGCAGCTGACAAACTGCCAGAGCTCGCCGGTGCGCCGGATAAAGAAGTGGCTGGAGACCTGGAGACCTTCTATGGTTTTATAGTAGGGGTGCTCGCCCCAGTCAAGCTGGTTGGTGAAGAGGCGCTGCACCGCATCACCGCCATAGGCGCCAGGGGGCAGGCTGATGGCGTGAATGACGACGAGATCAACCCGAGTCGCCGAGGGCCGTTGGCCATAGTTGGGGGATGGCAGTTGGCGGGCGAACCGGTACCAGCCATCGCGCCACAGGGCCGCCGGTGCTGATTGTGCTGCTGGTGCGCTTTCAGTTGACATCATCAGTGCGGTTCGTGTTGCCGGGCACATTGGGTGACACACTCATAGCGCCTCTGCCAGGCTCTTGAGAGGTATGGGGTAGCAGGGACTCGCACGCGTTTTTTGCCGATCCACAGGTGCTGACGGCAATGCTTCTTTCGACGCATGGACGCTTTCTGCGATGGTGTCTCAGCTGCCGAAGGAAATGGTGAAGTCTTGCCATTGATGTGCGCATTTTCGGCGATTTTGACCGTTCGCGGGTCACGGATGGCTGCGCCATCGCCTTCACACAGCGCCCGGCATCTGGACTGGGCGGTCACCAACCTGTGCCAAAACTGCCCCTGGTCTTGTCAGCTATCTTTGGGTTGGGGCCAGACTCGAGCTGTGAGGGTCCGGAGTTGGCGACGCTGGCCTAACCCAAACTCAGGGCTCCGCGAGCTTTCTGTGCTCCGTGGTGCAATAGGGGCCGAGTCGGCCCTGCTGTGCCTCGGCCGCTGGCAAATGGACAGCGCAGTACTGGCATCGGACCATGTCGGACTGAGGCGCCATTGGCGCTTTGCGTTTGACGCTGTCCTCCGTTGTTGTGCGGCGACCCGAGCGCCATAACCACGCGCCCAGGAGCACCACAGCGATCAGCAGCACCATCTTCATGGCGTGCGCCCCAGGACCACCTCCATCACAAAGCGTGAACCGACGTAGGCCAGCAGCAGCAAGCCCGAGCCGATGTACAACATCCGAACCGCACGCTTGCCGCGCCAGCCAAAGCGCGCCCGACCAAACAGCAGCGCGGCGAAGGTCAGCCAGGCGAGGACCGAGAAGGCTGTTTTGTGGTCCCATTTCAAGTGGGCCTTAGCACCATAAAGTTGGCCGCCAAACAGGACGCCCAGCACCAGCGTGGCGGACAGCAGCAAAAAACCTGCATTGATGAAGCGAAAGGTGAGGCGCTCAATGGTCAGCAGTGGTACCCCGGCGTGCGAATCCTGTCCGAGCCGGATGCGCTCTTCGGTGCGGGTCATGAACCAGGCGTGCGCCACAGCCGTCCCAAACAGACCGTAGGAGGAAATGCCCAGAGCCCAGTGAACTGGCAACCAGGGCGAGGCATGGGGCTGCAGCGCGCTGCCCGGGAACACCATGGTCAGCACTACTGCAGCCACAGCCAGTAACGAAAGTGGCCAGCGCATCTTTAACAGCGGAAATAAGTAGCTCTCGACCGCATACACCAGCGTGACCAGCCAGACGGTGACAGACAAGGCTGGCGCAAATCCGAAGTAAACCGGCTCGCCGGTGGTACTGGCCAGCAGCAGGGCACCATGTAACGCCCACCCTAGCCATAGGGCGGCGCGCGCTGCCCGTTCACTTAGCCTCGGCAGGGCCAGTGCCGACACTGCATAGGCCACCACGGCGCTAAGTGCCAATGTCAGGCTTATCGGTGATGCACTGGCTAAAATCATCACGACAGTTTAACGTTTTGTCTCCAGCCATTCCCATTTGGCGATCAACATTGGTGCCGTTCAACGGCAAACCTGCATGGCATCCTCGCTCACCGACAAACTTTCGCGCCTCGTCAAGGAAATGCGGGGTCAGGCCCGTATCACCGAGTCGAATGTCACCGACATGTTGCGTGAGGTCCGAATGGCGCTGCTTGAGGCTGACGTGGCGCTGCCAGTGGTGCGTGATTTCATTGCCCGAGTCAAGGAGAAAGCGCTGGGGCAGGAGGTGTTGGGCTCGCTGTCTCCGGGGCAGGCCTTGGTGGGCATTGTGAACCAGGAGCTGGCGGCCACCATGGGTGACGGCGTCAGCGACATCAACCTCGCGGCGCAGCCACCGGCTGTGATTCTGATGGCGGGCCTACAGGGCGCAGGCAAGACAACCACCACCGCCAAATTGGCCAAACACCTGATCGAGAAGCGGCGCAAAAAGGTGCTGACGGTGTCAGGCGACGTGTACCGGCCGGCGGCGATCGAGCAGCTCAAGACGGTGACAGCGCAGGCCGGGGCCGAATGGTTTCCGAGTACGCCCGACCAGAAGCCGGTGGACATTGGCCTGGCCGCACTGGACTACGCACGCAAACACTTCTTTGACGTGCTGCTGGTGGACACGGCCGGCCGATTGGCGATTGACGAGGCCTTGATGCTGGAAATCAAGGCGCTGCACGCCGCCCTGAACCCGGTCGAGACGCTGTTCGTGGTGGATGCCATGCAGGGTCAGGACGCGGTCAACACTGCGCGTGCCTTCAAAGAGGCCCTGCCCTTGACGGGCATTATTTTGACCAAAACCGATGGCGATTCGCGCGGCGGGGCTGCCTTGTCGGTGAGGCAAGTCACCGGGGCGCCGATCAAGTTTGCCGGAACCAGCGAAAAAATAGATGGTCTCGAGGTATTTGATGCCCAGCGCCACGCTGGGCGCATCCTGGGCATGGGCGATATTGTGGCGCTGGTCGAGCAGGTGACGGCCGGGGTCGATATGGCGGCGGCGCAAAAGCTGGCGGCCAAGGTCAAGAGCGGCGCCAGTTTTGACCTGAATGACTTTCTGGGTCAAATTCAGCAGATGAAGCAGATGGGCGGACTCTCGAGCCTGATGGACAAGTTGCCGGCGGCGATGGCGGCTAAGGCGGGTCAGGTCGACATGGTGCGTGCCGAAAAAGACATCAAGCGCAAGGAGGGCATCATCCACAGCATGACTCAGCTCGAGCGCAGCAAGCCAGACATCATCAAAGCCACCCGCAAACGCCGTATCGCCACCGGTGCCGGTGTGCAGGTACAGGATGTCAATCGCATGCTCAAGGAGTTCGAGCAGATGCAGGACATGATGAAAAAAATGAAGGGCGGCGGGATGATGAAGATGATGAAGCGAATGGGCGGCATGAAGGGCATGCCCCGGATGCCGTTCTAGACGCCCGATTCTTTTGATGAAAATCGGGCTCTAGCCCGCGCCGCGTATAGCTTGTTTGCTATTGAAATTGAACCGATGGCATTCAAGCCGGCTGCTGGATGGCGGCCATTGATTCATGAGTCAATACCTCGCCGCGCAAGGTGTAGCTGCGGGTTTCGGTGATCCGCACGTCGACCAATTGACCAATTAGCCGAGGCTGGCCGACAAAATTCACCACCCGGTTGCATTCGGTGCGACCCATCAGCTCAGCGGCGTCCCGCTTGGAGGCGCCTTCCACCAGGATGCGCTGCACCGTACCCAGACGGCTGTCGCTGATGCGTCGGATGCTGGCGTTGATCACGCCCTGCAGGTGCTGCAAGCGGCGCAGTTTGACCTCATGGTGCGTGTCATCCGCCAGATTGGCGGCTGGGGTACCAGGCCGTGGGCTGAAGATAAAGCTGAACGAGTTGTCAAAGCCGACGTCGTCGATGAGCTTCATCATCTTATTGAAGTCGTCCTCGGTCTCGCCAGGGAAGCCGACGATGAAGTCACTGCTGAGTGCCATGTCGGGCCGGATAGCGCGCAGTTTGCGTACCGTGCTTTTGTACTCCATGGCGGTGTAGCCGCGCTTCATGGCCATCAGTATCCGGTCTGAGCCATGCTGCACCGGCAGATGCAGGTGGTTGACCAGCTTGGGCAGCTTGTCATAGGCCGCAATCAGCGCCGGGGTGAACTCATTGGGGTGGCTGGTGGTGTAGCGAATGCGCTCAACGCCTGGAATGTCGGACACATAGGCCAGCAGGGTTGCGAAGTCGGCCGTGTCTAGGCTATCGCCCATGGGTGCGCGCCAGGCGTTGACGTTTTGGCCCAGCAGCGTGACCTCTTTGACCCCCTGGTCTGCCAGGCCAGCCACTTCCACCAGCACGTCTTCAAACGGGCGCGACACTTCTTCGCCGCGGGTATACGGCACCACGCAGTAGCTGCAGTACTTGGAGCAGCCCTCCATGATGCTGACGAAGGCGGTGGCGCCTTCAACCCTTGCCGGCGGCAGGTGGTCGAACTTCTCGATCTCTGGGAAACTGATGTCCACCTGAGACTGGTTCAGGCGCTGGCGCTCGTTCAGCAGTTGGGGCAGGCGGTGCAGAGTTTGTGGGCCGAACACCACGTCGACATAAGGCGCCCGCGCGATGATGGCAGCCCCCTCCTGGCTGGCGACGCAGCCGCCAACGCCAATCAGCACGCCTTTTCTCTTCAAATGCTTGACGCGGCCAAGGTCCGAAAACACTTTTTCCTGCGCTTTTTCCCGCACCGAGCAGGTGTTGAACAGGATCAGGTCGGCATCATCGACGTTGTCGGTCGGCTCATAGCCCTGGGCCGCGTGCAAGACATCGGCCATTTTGTCCGAGTCGTACTCGTTCATCTGGCAGCCGAAGGTTTTAATGAAGACTTTTTTGCTCATGGTCCGTTATCGCATCGCGCAACAGATTGTCTATGAAAAATAGGCCACTGCCGGTCCAAGTCTTAATGACCCGGATTACCGTGACGGGTTGGCTCGTGTTTGCAAATCGGATCCTGTTGCCAAATAGTGATCACAACAGGCCCAGGTCGCGAGCCTCGGCCCCCGGGAACACGCCTGCCAATTGCGCCGGGCTAAGGCCGAACTGTCGTGCCAGCAGACCGCCCAGCAGGCTGCGGTACTCGTTGAGGACGGGGTAGTCGCGGTTCTGGAACAGGTTGGCGGGCGTGACTATCATCTGCTCGCCAGCCACCTGCCCGCCACGCAGACCGCCGCCCAGCACCCAGTACACGCTGCCGTGGCCGTGGTCGGTGCCGTTGTTGCCGTTTTGCCGGAAGGTGCGACCAAATTCGCTCACCACCACCACGGTGGTCTCGCGCCAGCGGGTGCCCATTTCTTGCGCGTAGGCGGCCAGGCCCCGGCCCAGCTCTTCAAAGCGGCTGGCCAACTGGCCGGTGGCGCCGCCCTGGGCCACATGGGTGTCCCAGCCGCCGACATCGACAAAGCCCAAGTTGTAGCGCGCCTTCATCAGTTTCGCAATGCGCCGCGCCTCCAACTCGAAGCCCCGCGCGCTGATGGCGTTGCGGCTGGCGGCATCCATCTCTGCGGCCATTTCGCGGATCACCTCGTCGCGCACGGTGAAGCCCTGGTCGACCGAGCCCGACAGCTGGGTGCCCTGGTACATGGCGCTGATGATGCTGCTCTGGCGAGCGTCCACCGCTGGCTTGACCACTGCACGCAGCGCGGTGTTGGGTACCTGCACATCCCCCTGCATCACCAGAGGTAGCCGGTCGGTGAAAGCCATGGCACCCGCGCCCTTGAGGGTTGCCGCCAGTCGGTTCAGAAAGCCCGAGCGGTAGTTGCGGCTGCCCTCCGGTGCCTGGCCGAGTTCGATGCTGTCCTGTGTCTCGAAATGGCTACGCGTGAGGTCGTGCGTGCCGGCAAATGGAACAAAGGCCGCCTGACCCTGCTGGAACATCGGGTACACGCTGTCACGCAGCGCAGGGTGCAGGCCCCAGTCGGCGTTGAGTGGCAAAGCCGAGTTGGCCTCCTTGCTGGGCCGAGAGATGGCAATGGTGGGTCGCACCTCGTAGTAAAAACTGCTGCTCACCGGAACCAGCAGGTTGGCCGCGTCGTAGCCACCGCGCAAAAACACCACCAGAAAACAGGGCTGGCTAGGGCCGGCGGCCCAGAGCTGGCCGGCGCCCAGGGCGAGGCCAGTGCCGGCCAGGGATTGCAGCAGTTGACGGCGTTGCATGGGAGATCCTTCAGGCGCGTCAGCGCCGCATCAGTTCGGGGGAAGACAGCAAAAAGGTGGCCCACTCCTGGGGCGAGCCGGCTTGGGCCAGGGCTGCGCGGGTGCTGCTGCCCAGGTTGTGCTGCAAGGCCTGGTAGTACAGGGCGTTGGCCAGCTGCGGAAAAGCCGGCACCTCTTGCGGCGTGGGGCCCTCGCTGCGGAACAGGCCGGCACTGCCCGAGGCGATGGCGCGTGCCACTTCAAAGCGCACCGTCATCTGGCCCGGGCTGGCCCAGGCCCCTTCGTCGAGTGGCCAGCCGTCGGGCGTCTGGCGACCGTACAGGGGCTGACCCAGCCGGTTGAGCCAGTTCAGCACCGGCCCGGTGTTGAGGATCACCCGGTCGTCATAGGCCAGGCGCAGTGCTGACACCACGTAGCGCATCGGGTCCTTGAACTTTTGGCCTGCGCCCTGCGCAAATTCTGGCGAGCTCAGCAGGGTGCGTAGTGTCACGGCGATGTCGCCATCTGACCCAGTGAAGGCTTGCGCCATGCGCTCCACCAGCGCCGGGGGCGGACTGTCTGCCAGCCAGTATTGCGCCAGCTTGCGGCTGACAAAGCGGGCAGCGGCGGGGTGGCGGGCCAGCCTGTCCAGGGCCTCGTCCAACTCGGCCATGCCGCGTTGTTGCAGGGGCTGGCCCAACAGGGATTTGGGATTGAAGTCGTGTCGACCGGGGTGGAATTCAAAGACACCACGGCGGACGTAGTAGGTTTGCAGCTCGCGCCTGCCCACTGGGGTGTCGGTGCTGGTGAGGTTGATGCCGGCGCCAGTCAATACCCGGGCCAGTTCTTGCACGTCTTTCTGGCTGTAGGGGCCATCCACACCCAGTGTGTGCAGCTCCATGAGCTCGCGCGCCAGGTTCTCGTTGACGCGGTTGATCGCGTTTTGTTCGTTGTCCAGGTAGCGCAGCATGGCCGGGTGCAGGGCCGCCGCGCCCAGCAGATCTCGAAAGCGCCCGAGCGCATGCGGGCGAATGGCGCTGTCCTCATAGTCGCCCACCATGGCGCGAATATTGGCCTTGTTCTGGAACACGCTGAAGTGGTTCAGCCAGAACCAGGTCATCTGCTCCTGCAGCTGTCGCGGGGAGTACAGGGCTCGCAACACGTGACGGGAGGCGGCCTCACGCGCGAGCCGGTTGAGTTCCTGCTGGTAGGCTTGCTGGGCGGCCTTTTTGTCGGTGTCGTTTTTGAGCCCGTCGGCATCGCGGCGGCGCTGCTCCAGGTCGATCATCAGGGCGGGGAAGGGCTTTTGGCTCAGGGTTAGCGCGGTGATCTGGTTTTGCGCTGCCGCTGGCAGCGTGGTCGGGCCGGGCACCAGCTGTTTGGCCAGCATTGTGTTGGCGTCCTGGCCGGCGGCCTGTGTCAGGCCTGAGCTGCTGGCGCCCCAGGTCAGGCGGTTGAGCCAGTGGTAATGCAGCAGGTCGGCAGCTTGCGTCGTCGAGGGCTTGACGGGCGTAGGGGCCGGTGAGCTTTGGGATGCCGTCGCGGTTGGGTTGGTGCTTGTGGGTGGCGCAGCGCAAGCCGACAGCAGCAGGGCCAGGCCCCAGCTGCTGGCCCTTCTGCGGATGAACGGGCGCGTTGCGGTCATGGCCAGATTATGACGACGCAGGATAATCCGTGCATGATTTGCCCACCTCAACTGCCATGACCACACCCGCCGCTGCCCGCCCTGCCGCCGAACCCCGCCTGACCAGCTTGTCCCATGGCGGTGGCTGTGGCTGCAAGATCGCGCCGGGTGTGCTCTCGGAGATCCTCAAGGGAATGAGCACCATGCCCATTCCCCCCGAACTGTTGGTGGGCATCGAGACCTCGGACGATGCGGCGGTCTACCGACTTAATGACGAGCAGGCGTTGATTGCCACCACCGATTTCTTCATGCCCATCGTGGACGATCC
>RFWA01000800.1 GCA_009922295.1 Betaproteobacteria bacterium | reverse complement strand
GTCCACCTGCGCACGCGACACGTTGGCCCGGCTGGCGGCCGCTGCCGCTTGCGCGGTCACCACCGCCGCGTTGGCAGCGTCCACATCGGCCTGGGCCGAGCGCACCCGGTACTCAAAGGTTTCGGGGTCGATGCGGGCAATCAGTTGGCCGGCCTTGACCTCGGAGTTGAAATCCACATACAGCTCCTTGATCTGGCCCGACACCTGAGTGCCCACCGACACTTGGGTCACCGGGTTGACGGCGCCGCTGGCCGACACCGTGGCCTGCAGGTTGCCGCGTTCAAGTTTTGCAGTGCGGTACTGCACGGTGTCAGCCGCATTGCGCTGGCTCCACCACCAATAGCCACCGCCACCAGCCAGCGCCAGACCCACCACCATCAATGCCAGAGAGGTTTTCTTCATGGCGACCATTCTAAAGGGCCGCCCGGCAGGGCACCTGCAAAAAAAGGGGTTGGCGTGTAAAGCTGCCGAAAAGGTCGCCTTGACGGACCAACCGTTCACGCCAGCTGGCAACCCTTGGCACCGCAAAACCAGCCGTCCGTCGCACGGTTGTCGCGCCTGTGGGTCAATTGGTCAAAATGCCGGTCATCCTGTTCCACCAGTCTGTTTCACCATGAAAACCACCTTGTCTGCGCTACTCATCATCCTGTGTGCCATGGTGCTGATCGTGGCAGGGGCTGTCGTATTGGGCGGCCCAGCGGACATTCGGCCCCTGGCCAGCATCAACGCGCCATTTGAAAAAGTGGATTTTTCTGCCGTGCCGCCTTCGCAACGGTTCACGGCGCGGGATGGTGCTGCGCTGGCATGGCTGCACTACCCTGCCACGACGGCCACCACCGTCCAGCGAAGGGTGGTGCTGGTCCACGGCTCGTCGGCGCGCGCGCAGTCCATGCATGTGCTTGCCCAAGCCCTGGCTGGCGCCGGTTTTGATGTGGCCGCCTTGGACATGCGAGGGCATGGCGAATCGGGCACGCGAGGCCAGGCCGCCTATATTGGCCAGCTCGAAGATGACCTTGAGGATTTCACGCGTCAGGTGCCGTTTGCGGGCCCCAGCACATTGCTTGGGTTTTCGTCTGGCGGCGGATTTGTGTTGCGCTTTGCCGGGAGCACCCGCCAGGCCTTGTTTGACCGCTACCTGTTGCTGTCGCCCTACCTGCACCACCGCGCGCCCACCAACCGGGAAAGCATGGGTGGCAGTGG
>RFWA01000799.1 GCA_009922295.1 Betaproteobacteria bacterium | reverse complement strand
CAGCCAGACCAGCAACACCACCGGCACACCCAAACAAGCCGTGCCGGTGAAAAACCAGGCGTAACCGGCGGCGTCGACCGCCAGCCCGGAAAAGCCCGCCAAAAATTTAGGCCCAAGCAGCATCAGTGAACTGAACATGGCGTACTGCGTGGCCGAATACTGCACATTGGTCAACGAAGACAAGTAGGCAATGAAGGCCGCTGAAGCGATGCCGCCGGCCAGGTTGTCCGCCGACACCACGGCTATCAAAGCGTACACGTCATGGCCGTGCAGCGCCAGCCAGGCAAACAGCAGGTTGGTGGCCGCGCTAAGCACCGCGCCCAGCATCAATACTTTGAACACCCCCCAGCGCAGCACCATGCTGCCGCCCGCAATCGCGCCGACCATGGTCATCACCACGCCGTACAACTTGGTGACGGTGGCGACCTCTTCTTTGCTGTAACCCATGTCTACATAAAAAGGATTGGCCATGATGCCCATGACGATGTCGCTGATGCGGTAAGTGCCGATCAACGCCAGTAACAACGCCGCATGCCAGCGGTAGCGGCTGATGAACTCGCCAAAGGGCGCGATCACGGCCACTTGCAGCCACTCGCGCAATCCGTGTGCCGGTGGCAAATCCACATGCGCCGGTTCTTTAGAAAACAACACGGTCAATATGCCGACCGCCATAGAAACCGCCATGGCGACATAGGCCACGGCCCAGGCGTTGTCCTGGTAAGTGCCCGCTGGTAAGCCACCAGTTTCTGCTTTGGCGGCAATCCAGAAGACACCCGCGCCCGCCCAAATCATGGCCAGCCGGTAACCGGTCTGGTAGCTGGCCGCCAGCACCGCTTGCAGACGCGCTTGCGCCGACTCGATGCGAAACGCGTCCAGCGCAATGTCTTGCGTGGCCGAGCCGAATGCGGTGAGCAGCGCAAAAACCACCAAGGGCGTTAAGGAGACCTGCGGGTTGCTGATGGCCATTCCCAGCAATCCCGTGATGACGCAGCATTGCGCCAGCAGCAACCAACTGCGGCGTCGCCCCAGCAGCGGCGTGAGAAAGGGGATGGGCATGCGGTCTACCAGCGGCGCCCAAGCCCATTTAAAACCGTAGGCCAGACCTACCCAGCTGAGAAATCCTATGGTGGCGCGGTCTATGCCGGCTTCGCGCAAGCGAAAGCTCAGCGTTCCCAGTACCAGCAACAAGGGCAGACCGGC
>RFWA01000798.1 GCA_009922295.1 Betaproteobacteria bacterium | reverse complement strand
CACCACATGGGTGCCGTGGTCTTCCTGGTCGGTGTTGCAGCAGCCGTCACGGTAAAAGCCGGTCAATGGATCAAAAGAGCAGGGCACCAGTGCGGTGCCCAGGACATTCAGGGCTTGTTGGGTCATGGTGCGGGTAGTTCCACCATGATCTCGTTGCGCCGCCACATCGGCAGCGTCCAGGGCGGGTCATAGCGGGAGAGCTGTGGCGCGCCGATGGGGCTCAGGTTTTTGGCCTTGACCCAGGCCAGCAGTTCGGCCGTGCGCTGCTGAATCCGCGACTCGGTGTTGAACCCGGAGTAAGCCAGCACTGCATAGTGTTTGGCCGGTACTTCCCGCACCGTTACGGCCGTGTTTTTGGGTTTGGGCAGCGTGGCCAGGGTGTAGGCGCCGGGCATCACAAAGTGCACGCGCCAGCGGTTGCCGGTCATCGGGCTGGCGGCCAGGTCTGCCGGGGCGATCGTCACCGGTGCGGTCATGGCAATTTTTTGCGAAGGAGCGTCTGGTACCACAGTGACCGGCGCCGTCATGGCGATCTTGGCCGAGCTGCCAGAGTTGTCGGCCGCCTGGCGATCAGAAACGGCGCGTACTGTCGCAGCTCGACCCCGCCCTCTTTGGACAGCACGGTGAATTTGGGTTCTTCAATGGCCATGGCGTTCAGTCCGGTTAAAAGCAGGGCTGCGCACAGCAGTCGTTGCAGGGTTGGGGTCATAAGGTGCTTATCTCACATAACATTAAAACGAGTTGCGCTGCAAATCACTCCTGATTTTATAGCTGAACTACCAATAAATACAGAACTCAAGGGCTGATTTGACCTACAGCTTGGCCGCCCTACTATGGAGATCGACAGGACCAAGAAGTGTAAAAAAATCATATCTAGATGCCAATAACTCGGTTGCCTAGCCGGCCAATCCGCCACTACCATAGGACATCTGCCTTTTTGGGCATGCCCTACCCCCTTGCATTATCTGGAGAACACTATGGCCCACGCTGCTTTCAATTGGCAAGACCCTTTTCTGCTGGAGAGTCAGCTCAGCGACGAGGAGCGCATGCTGCGCGACGCCGCCGCCGCCTACTGCCAGGACAAGCTGCTGCCACGCGTGACCGAGGCCTTCCGCGCCGAAAAGACCGATGTCGCCATCTTCCGCGAGATGGGTGAGCTTGGCCTGCTTGGCCCCACCATCCCCGAGGCCTATGGCGGCC
>RFWA01000797.1 GCA_009922295.1 Betaproteobacteria bacterium | reverse complement strand
TTACGAACACATGGGCTTTGAGCCATCCCCCTTGGGTGCAACTGTGAGTTTGCCACCGCCGTGTTCTAAGCTGCTGCCACCATGACAATTGAATCCGGTACCACACCCAAGTACCGCGACCTATCGCAGCCGGGTGATGACGTCTTGGTGGTGCTGCCACAGTGCCTCTATGCGGTGTTTGACGGTGCCACCGATACCGCCGGCGTCATGGTGCAGGGCGAATCGCCCGGCCGCCTGGCGGCGCGGCAGGCGGCCCTGGCCATGGTGCGCTACGCGAGCGAGCCTGACCATGTGCTGGCCCCGGCCCAAGAACTGATGGCGGCGATGAATCGCTCAATCGCCCACGGCCTTCAGGCCGCTGGGGCCGGCTCGGTGCGGGCCGGCACCACGGTGGCCATGGTGGAAGACGCCGGCGATCAACTGCACTTACTGATCGTGGGCGACTCTGGCATTCGGATCAACGGTACCGAGCTGCTGCGGATGCACAAGGACATCGACCTGATCTAAACCGCCGGTCGGGGTGCCGTGTTTCGCCTGCTGCAAGCGCGCGGCTGGGCTGGAGATGCGCTGGAGCTGCAGGCCCGGCAGCTGGTGTTCAAGGGCCTGGCGCAAGCGGATCCGGCCTTGCTTGCCGCGTCGGAGGTGGCCGAGGTGCTGGCGCTGGCGCAGGCCGCCTGCGGGCCACGCCTGCAGCCCGATGCCATCGCCGAGGTGCCGCAGCTGTTGCTGGCCGGCATTGCCGGCGGGCAGTATGCCTACTGCAACCGCGCCGGCCACTCGCTGGGCTATGAGGTGCTGGACGGCACGCACACCCAGGGCCCCGATGTGCTCAGCCTGTCACGGCTCAAAAGCGAGGTGCACAGCATCGAGTTGTTCACCGACGGCTACATGTCCTGCCCGGCCGGCACCAGCGTCCGCGACTGGGGAGATGAGTTTTTTCGGGTCGAGGCCCAAGACTTTCACAAGTGCGGCACCTTTGCCGGCGTCAAGGGCTCAACGTCAACGCAGTTCAGCGATGACCGCAGCGTGTTGACGGTGCACTTTCACTGAGTGGTGAATCCGGCGTACGTTGACGTTCAGCCGTGCGTGGCACCTGAGCGTGTCCGCTGGAGCGGCACATTAGAAGTAGAGGCCTCAAGACGCTCAGCCAGCCACACTTTGATCACAGATTGCCTTGTAACCCCTAGCTTGCTGGCCTCA
>RFWA01000796.1 GCA_009922295.1 Betaproteobacteria bacterium | reverse complement strand
AATGCAGCTGATGCAGCATTGCACATCGCTGTTCTTTAACGAGCAACCCATTCTGTATGCCGAGGAGCTGTTGGCGCGCATGCCGAAGGGTCCCGACTGGGTGGTCCAGCTTGTCAACAGTGGCTCGGAGGCCATCGACTTGGCGTACATGATGGCACGGGCTCATACCGGATACTTTGAGTTAGTCTCACTGCGCAACGCCTACCACGGGCTTCAGTTTGGTGCATCTGGCAGCACGGCTTTCAGCTACAACCGCTGGTCATCGGCGGCGATGCAGGGCTTCGTGCACGCGATGCATCCTGACCAGTACAAGGGTGCATTCGGGGCAGTTCTCGAACCCTATCTTTCAGAGCTGCGGAGAAGCATCTTTTCCTCCACTTGCGGACGAATCGCCGGCATGATCATCGAGCCCATTCAGGGCTCCGGCGGCGTGGTACCCATGCCGCCGGGCTATATGCGTGAGGCTTTCAAGATCACCCGGGAGGCGGGCGGGTTGTGCATCAGCGACGAGGTTCAGACGGGATTTGGCCGCCTGGGTTCACACTACTGGGGATTCGAGGCGCACGACGCCATACCCGACATTGTGGTCCTGGGCAAAGGCATGGGTAATGGGTTTCCGATTGCCGCAGTGGTCTGCCGCCGCGACATTGCAGAATCCTTTGCGAAAGTTCGTTTCTTCAACACCTACGCTGGAAATCCAGTGGCTAGCGCTGCGGCCCGGTCAGTTCTCAAGGTGATTGACGATGAAGGTTTACAAGCCCATGCCCTAAGCTGCGGTGAGCGCTTGCTTACGGGACTTCGCAAGCTGCAGGGCCGGCATGCGCTGATTGGCGACGTGCGCGGTGCGGGCTTGATGCTGGGTATCGAAATGGTACGTGACCGTTCGACCCGTGAACCCGCTGTAGATGAGGGCGAGCGGGTCATGGCTCGCATGCGCGATGCAGGCTTCATCATGGTCAAGGGGAGTCCCACCCGCAATACCTTTCGTCTCAACCCGCCGATGTGTATCACGCTGGACGACATTGATGCCCTGTTGGATGCATTTGACAGGGCACTGGCTGCCGAATAAGCCATCACAAAACCATGATCTCCTTGATTGAACCCACTACCCTGCGCGCCTGGCTTGGCGACGGCGCCGAGATTGCGCTCATCGACGTACGTGATGGTGGGCCGTTTTCCCGCTCCCATCTTCTGCTTGCC
>RFWA01000795.1 GCA_009922295.1 Betaproteobacteria bacterium | reverse complement strand
TGATCCGCTTTGGCACCGGCGACTTGTCGGCGGTGCTGGCCGGACCCTGCCCGACTGGGCGAACCAACACCCGCATCAAAGGCTGGATGGGGCGGGCCGACCAGACGACCAAAATCCGCGGCATGTTTGTGCACCCGGCCCAGGTGGATGCCATCGCCAAGCGCTTCCCAGAAGTGGCGCGGGCGCGACTGGTAGTGACCGGTGAAATGGCCAACGACGCCATGACGCTCAAGGTCGAGACGACCGGGCGGCCGTCGGCACTGGCCAGCCGCATTGGCGAGGCCATTCGCGACATCACCAAGCTGCGCGGCGAGGTTGAGCTGCTGCCGCTGGGCAGCCTGCCCAATGACGGCAAGGTGATTGAGGACGCCCGGAGCTACAAATAGGTCGGATGAAAGTAGGGGTGGTTGACTTGCGATAAGCTCGTGTCAATTCGTCGTTGGACTAGGTAGTTTCCTCATTGCGCCGGGCCAGCGGCCTCGCTACCCTTTGCTATGTTTGTCTAAATTGGAGCTTTGAAATGAAACGTTTGCTGGTCCTTGCTGCTGCCACCGCCGCCCTGTTTGCCCAGGCGCAAACCTACCCCGGCACCAAGCCGATCACCCTGGTGGTGCCTTTTGCTGCCGGTGGCCCGACCGACTTGGTGGCGCGCCAACTCGGCGAAGCCATGCGCAAAACCCTGCCCGGCAGCAACTTTGTGGTGGAAAACGTCAACGGCGCCGGCGGCACCATTGGTGCCACCAAAGTGGCGCGTGCTGCCCCGGATGGCCACACCCTGCTGGTCTGGCACATCGGCATGGCGGCCACCGCCGGCCTGTACCGCAAGCTGCAGTACAAACCGCTGGAAGACTTTGAGTACCTGGGCATGATCAACGACGTGCCCATGACCCTGATCGGCAAGCCCCAGCTGCCGGCCAACACCTACCGCGATTTTGAGAACTACATCCGGGCCAATGGCGGCGCGCTCAACATTGCCCACGCTGGCCTGGGCTCGGCCTCCCACCTGTGTGGCCTGATGTGGCAGTCTGCGGTCAATGCCAAAGAGGCCATGACCACCATCCCTTACAACGGAACCGGCCCTGCCATGACTGCCTTGATCAGCGGCCAGGTCGACCTGATGTGCGACCAGACCACCAACACCACGCAGCAAATTGAGTCCGGCCGCGTCAAAGCCTTTGCCGTGACCACTGCCGGGCGCCT
>RFWA01000794.1 GCA_009922295.1 Betaproteobacteria bacterium | reverse complement strand
AGCCATTGCGCATAGCTGAAGATGTTCTGCCCGATCCAGGCCGGCGGCAGGTAGGCCAACACCTCTTCGCGGTGAGTTAAATGGTCGAACTCGGCGCCGGCCCGGGCCCGGTCCAGCAGCGAGTTGTGCGTGTGCACTACGCCCTTGGGGTTGCCTGTGGTGCCAGAGGTGAAGAACATGGCCGCCACATCGTGCGGTTGCGATAGCGCCACCTCGCCCTTGACAAAATCTGGGTGCATTTTGGCAAAGGCCTGCCCGGCCGCCAGCAATTCATCCAGCGAGGCCAGGCCCGACTCGTCGTAATTGCGCAAGCCGCGAGGGTCATCAAAATAGATGTGCGCCAAGCCGGGACACTGAGCCCGTGCCTCCAGCAGCTTGTCAACCTGTTCCTGGTCTTCGGCGAAGGCGAAGGCCACGTCGGCGTTGTTGATCGGAAACACGCACTCGGCGGCGGCGGCGTCTTGGTACAGCGGAATTGGCACCGCGCCCAAGGACTGCGCAGCCAACATGGTGGCATACAGGCGCGGTCGGTTGGCACCCACCACCACCATGTGCTGGCCCCGACGCAGACCAGCCTGGTGCAGGCCACAGGCCAGCTGCGTCACCATGGTGGCGAGGTCAGCCCAACTCAGAGCCTGCCAGATGCCGTATTCTTTTTCCCGCATGGCCGGGTCGCCCGGGCGTTGCTTGGCGTGTTGGAACAGCAATTGAGGGAAAGTGGTCTGCATCCCGTAACCTTGTCTCGGTGGCTGCACAAGTCAGGCAGGGGGTTGCCGCTTGTTGCAATAGGGCAAATAATAGGGACTCGTTTGACGTCAAGTTGTCGTTTGGACGACAATTTTGACCTTAATCAGTAGGGGTTTTCCCTTCGCTTTCTGGCAGCTTACAGGCTGATCCCGACATGGTTCAAGAGTCTTCGCTGCACCAGCGTCGCCGACCGCTGACCCCGGTTGAGCTGCACGCCATACCCTGGCTCAGTCTGTTGGCGCCGCCCCAGCGAGAGCGCGCCGTGGCCGACCTCAAAATCGCCGACGCCAGCCCAGGCGACTATGTGTGCCGGGTAGGCCGGCCGGTGACTTACTGGTTTGGCGTGGTCGACGGCCTGCTCAAGATGAGCGCCGACAACGCGCAAGGCCAGACCATGACCTTCACCGGCATGCCGCCGGGCGGCTGGTTCGGCGAGGGCACGGCCCTCAAACGC
>RFWA01000793.1 GCA_009922295.1 Betaproteobacteria bacterium | reverse complement strand
GAGCCGGCATAGGCCATGTTGTAGCTTTGCCCTGCGGTGTGCATGACCGCGTGCAAGACCTCAAACAAGTGGTCACGGTACAGGACTTCAAGCACTTCCATCAGCACGCCGATGCGCTGCGTGTAAGGCGCTTGTGCCCAACTGTCCATCGCTTTTTCTGCGGCGTCGAACAACGTTTGGATGTCCGATTGCGGGTAGACCACGCCCAGCGCTTGCTGGGTGTAGGGCGATATTTCTTCGCCGATCCAGTTCGTGATGCCGGGTTGGTCCAGTTCAAAGCGGCTGTTTTTCAGATGCTGTTCGAAAGCGGCCAGACCTGCGCTTTTGGCGTGCGGGGCCTCGGGGTATTTGTCCGGCATTTCCGGGTAAGGGCTCCAGCAATGGCGCGTGGCACAGGCTTGTTGTGCCTGCTCAAAACGGGCCTGGTGCTTTTCGAAGAGGATCATCAACGTCTCCAGATCAATCGGTGGTGGCGCAGGGTGGTGCTGCCGGGCACCGGGTCGGACGCCGACAGGGTCAGCGTGCCATCGGCTGAAAAGTCCATGTTGCGAATCTGGTCGCTGCCGACAAAGTTGGGGTTCAGCGCATGGCTGACGTGGTGAACCACTTGAGCCCGGCCTTCGTGTTGACGTACTTCGTAACGTCCCGCGTATTGAAAGAAGCTCTCGAACGCGGCCAGGCGCTCACGCTCTGGCGCACTGCGCACGCTGGCGCTGGACAGCGGGGGACGGCCCGCCCGGGCGATACAAGCGGCCATGCCGCCATCGTGTGTGTACTGGATCAGGCCCGTGGCATCGGGCCCGAAGGGGTAGGTGGTGGGGCGACCATCGTCGTAGGTGATTTCCCAGCGCACCAGGTTCCAGACACCCAGCAGGTTTTGCGCTGTGGGGGTGTTCAAATCAGACTTCATGTGCGGCACCGTGTCTTCAGGGGGTGGGTAACAAGGATTCACGCACCCAGGTGCTGTGAAAGCCGTGGGGCACGCGTTGCGGCAGGATGACCCGGGCCACCGGGCCCTCTGCGATGCGCTGGGCATCCATGACCCAGACTTCGGAGCGTTCTTGCAGACCGTTCCAGACAAATCCGATCAAGTAACCGTCGTCCTCGGCCTGCGGGTTGTCGCGTGGGGCAAACGGGGCCTCACTGAACCAATAACCTTCGCCGGGGTGGTAAGTCACCGCACTGCCGGTTTCCAGGTCGTAC
>RFWA01000792.1 GCA_009922295.1 Betaproteobacteria bacterium | reverse complement strand
GACATCGCCATGGTGTTTCAGGACTATGCGCTTTACCCGCACAAGTCTGTGCGGGAGAACATGGCCTTTGGCCTGAGGCTGCGCCGCACGCCGGAGGCCGAGATCCGCCGAAGGGTGGGCGAAGCCGCCGAACTGCTCCAGATCGGGCCCCTGCTCGATCGCAAGCCGGCCGCCCTGTCCGGTGGTCAACGGCAACGTGTGGCTATCGGTCGCGCCATCGTGCGCCAGCCCAAGGTGTTCCTTTTTGATGAGCCGCTGTCCAACCTGGATGCACAACTGCGTACTGACATGCGCGCCGAGATCAAACGCCTGCACCAACGCTTGGGCGCCACCATCATTTACGTGACGCATGACCAGGTGGAGGCCATGACGCTGGCCAGCCGCATCGCCGTGCTCAATGCCGGCCAACTGCAGCAGTACGACACCCCCGCACGCCTGTACCGCCAACCCCACAATTTGTTTGTGGCAGGCTTCATGGGCTCACCGCCCATGAATCGGCTGACGGCCAACCTGACACCCCAGTCGATCGAGTGGGGCGGTGGCGCCTCATGCCAGCGCCCTACCGGCTGGGCAGCACCCTGGCCTGAACAAATTCCACTGGTTCTCGGCGTACGGCCAGAGCATGTGATGGTCGGACCAGCCGCAAACGATGCGCTGGCGGGGCAGGCACCTGTTGTATTAGTTGAACCGCTGGGGGCAGAAACACTGCTGACGCTGCAAGTCGGCCAGCAGACGCTGGTCTGCCGAGCATCGTCCGAGCTGTCTGTGGCCATGGGTGACACGCTGACCTTCTCAGTCCATCCCAGACACGTTCACGCATTTAACCCGGACACCGGGGCCAGCTGGTGACCATGGTGCAGAACAGCCACCGGCCGGCAGCCCCGCCCGTGGGCGTATTCTGGTGGTTTGTTGCGCCATTCGCATTGCTGACCCTGGTTTTCGGCGTGTGGCCCATTGTGTTGGCGGTTCAGACGTCTTTCACAGCTTCCGCTACGGCGCTGCAACCCCAAGCCAAATGGGTGGGCTGGGCCAACTACGCGGTGCTGTGGTCCGACCCGATTTTCATGAACTCCATGCTGCGCACGCTGACCTACACCAGCTTGGCGGTATTCAGTACCATCGTGACAGCCCTGCTTTACGCGCTACTTTTGCAGTCTGTATGGATAGCGCGCGGCCGGTTGTTCTTTAAGGTCGCGGTGTTTCT
>RFWA01000791.1 GCA_009922295.1 Betaproteobacteria bacterium | reverse complement strand
GCCGCTGTTTTTTCAGCCAAGGGCTGATCGTTATCTGTGACCACGACCGTGGACCAGCCCCCCTCGGCCACATCAAGCCAGGGTTGCATCGGGTAATTGGATGCTTGCAAAACCCGCGGATCAGCCTCAGCAGCGCGGGCACGGTCAAACCAGGTCTTCATCGGGCCCTGCGCGGTCAGGAACTGCTCTTGGTGAGACAACAGCGGTAGTTTGCGCCAGGCCATGACGGGGCGTGCACCTCCGTAAAGGATCTTGAGCATGACTTGCGCGCCCAGCCGGCCAGTGTCATAAGGGTCGTGCGGCTGGGTCCGGTGGCCGACGATGGCCGTGCTCAGCGCGACCATTTTTTTGGTGATGTTGCCGTGGTGGTCCAAGCCCAACACGATGGGCACATTGGGTCCGAGAACATCTCGGCAGGTTTGCAGTTGAGCGCCCTCAACATCGTCAATGCCATCGGCTGCACAGGCGCCGTGAACTTGCAAAGACAGCGCATCAATCGGGCCGGCGGCCTGCAGGCCGAGCCGGATTTTCTGCTCAAAGAATTGGTAGGCGTCCTGGGTGATGCGCCCGCCAGCGACCGCCCATCCGCGGACGATGGGAACCATGGTGATGGGGTGGCCCGATGTCTCGATGACATCGAGAAAGCCGCCAATCTCCCCTACCCCACGGAAAGTATCAAGAATGGCCCCGCCTTCAACAATGCCAAAGGCCTCATAGTCGCGCAGGGTCGTGGCGACCGGGTTGAAGTCGTTGGTTTCCTGACCAATGTGAATGAGGGCAATACGCATATTTTCAATGATAGTCATTGCGTTTTGGGAACGTGCCTAGCCGTCGTTTCATGTAGCGAAACGCAGGTTCTTCGGGTCACAGTATCCCCAAGCGCTTAAACACGCTGGCCAAAGACTCGCCAGTCAGCAAGGCGTCGCGGGTGTGGTTTTCTCCTTTGACCTTTTCCAGGGCCAGGTCCATCACCGCGTGTTCATGCGAGTGCGGAATCACCACGATGCCATCCACGTCTCCGAAAATCAGGTCTCCCGGGTCGATGCTGACACCGCCACATTCAACACGGACATCGCGATCGACCATACGCGCACGCCCTTTGGTGTCCAGGGGACCAATGCCGCCATGAAACACGGGGAAGTCCATGTCGCGGATCTGCCGCACATCGCGCACCAGGCCATCAGTGACGCAGCCAGAAGCGCCACGTACCTT
>RFWA01000080.1 GCA_009922295.1 Betaproteobacteria bacterium | reverse complement strand
AATGTATTTCCACATCGGCTTTGCCGCGGCCAATTCGCTCAAAGCCGTGTTACTGGCCCAGGCCGGGGCGTTTGCCTCGCCCTCGGCATTGGACGGCGAAGCCGGGCTGTTTGCCGCCCACGGCAAGCGCGCGGCGGCTGACCACGTGCAACTGTTTAGCGGCTCGCCCGAGATCATGGCCGTTTATCACAAGCCTGTGCCGGCCTGCAATTTCGCGCAAACCGCGACCCAGGCGGCCTTGGCGCTGGCGCGCACCGGTGCCTGTGCGGCCGAGCAGATACGCGCCATCAGCATTCGCGTGCCCGCCGCCGGTGCCGCCTACCCCGGCTGTGATTACAGCGGCCCGTATGCGCATGCGCTGCAAGCCAAGATGAGCATTCAATACAACGTGGTGTCGGCGCTGCTGAGCGGCAGCCTGAGCGAAGCCAATTTCGACACGCTAGACGACGCCCGCATGCAGCGCCTGCTGGCGTTGACGCAACTGGTCGTTGACGACGAGATGACGCAGGCCTACCCGGGCCAGCAAGGCGGCGAAGTGGCAGTGACGCTGGCCGACGGCAGCCTGCATGCCAAACGGCTGAGCAACGTGGTGAATGCCTCCCCTGAGGAAGTCAGGCAGCGCTTTAATGTGGCCGTGCAAGCCGTTGCCGGTGACAGCGTCGCAGCAGCAATAAAAGCATTAATCGAACAACTCGACAGCAGCGCAGATGCCGGCCTGCTGGCCGCCAGCCTGTCCTTGAAGAAAGCCTGAGCATGGGTTATTGGATGCAAATGCTGGAGAACGTGCTGCAAGCGGTGGTGGCAGGCGTGCTGACCGGCTCTATCTACGGCCTGATGTGCGTCGGTTTAGCGCTGATCTTCGGCGTCATGCGGGTGATCAATTTCGCCCAAGGCGACTTCATGATGCTGGGCATGTATGCCGCGTACTGCATCTTCAGTTGGCTCGGCATGGAATCTATTTTCGGCAATGTCTGGGGCCCGTATGTGTCCATACTGCTAGCCGCGCCTTTGTTGTTTCTCGTCGGCTATCTGGTGCACGCCGGATTGATGTCGCGGGTCTCGGGCACGCGCACCGCCCAGCTCGACGGCGAAGGCCATTACGCTCAACTGATACTGACGCTGGGCATTGCCTTGATCTTGACCAACGGCGCACAAATGGTGTTCGGTTCGGTCATGGCCACTTTGCGCACGCCGCTGACCACCGCCGCCTGGCAACTGCCCATCAACCAGGACCTGAGCGTCTTCATCAACAAGTCGCGCAGCATTGCGGCCCTGGCTTCGCTGGCTTGCATTGTGCTGATCAGTTTATTGATTGGCCGCAGCCGCCTGGGTAAATCGCTGCGCGCCGCCGCCGACAACCCGGTGGCCGCCACCTACATGGGCATTGATGTCAACCAGGCGCACCGCATCGCCTTTGCCTTGGGCGTGGCCATCACGGCGTTGGCCGGCGGCCTGCTCGCCACCAATTACCCGTTCCATCCTTTTGTCGGACTGGAGTACGTCATCGTCATGTATGCCGGCGTGGTGCTGGGCGGCATGGGCAGCATTGCCGGGGCTTACTGGGGCGGTCTGACCATCGGTCTGGTGCAACAGTTGTCTACGCTGGTGCTGCCGACGCAGTTGCAAAACACCGCCATTTTTGTGGTGTTTCTGCTGATCATTTTTTTCCGGCCACAAGGCTTTTTCGGTCGCAACGCCGAGCGCACCTGAGCATGAAAGACCGCCTGTCGTATCTCGCCATGCTGTGCTTTGCCGCCGCCTATGCCGTGCTGGCCACGCTGGTGTCGGATGCTTATTACCAGCTGATACTGACCATGGTGCTGGTCTGGGCCTGCTTTGGTCTGGCCTGGAACCTGTTGAGCGGTTACACCGGCCTGGTGTCTTTCGGCCATGCCGCTTTTTTCGGTCTGGGGGCTTACACCTGTGCGCTGGGGCAGGTGCATTTCGGCCTGTCGCCTTACCTGCTGATTCCCTTGGCGGCGCTGTTCGGCGGCATCTCCGGCGTGGCCATAGGCATACCGACTTTCAGGTTGCGCGGCCACTACTTTGCGCTGTCCATGCTGGCCTATCCGCTGGCCATGTTGTATGTGTTCGAGTGGCTGGGCTACCAGGAAGTGACGCTGCCCATGATGCGCGAGCAACCGCTGACCTATATGCAGTTCTCTGACCCACGCATTTACACCTTTATCGCTTTGGGCATGCTGCTGGCCGCCATGTTGTTGACCCGGCGTATCGAGTTGTCTCGCTTTGGCATGGCTTTGCTGGCCATCAAGCAAAACGAGGCCGCCGCCGAAGCCGCAGGCATCAACACCTATGCCTGGAAACTCAAAGCGATTGCCGCCAGCGGCGCGATTGCCGCAGCGGTCGGCGCGTTTTACGCCGTGGTGCTGCTGGTGGTCACGCCGGTATCGGTGTTTGGCATGCTGGTGTCGTCGCAGGCGCTGGTGGTCACCATGTTTGGCGGCGTCGGCACGGTCTGGGGCGCGGTCATAGGCTCGGCCATTTTGATTCCGATTGCAGAAATTTTGCACGCCGAACTCGGCTCGCGTTTTCCAGGCATACAAGGCGTGATTTATGGCGCGGCGGTCATCGCTGTGATTCTGGCGGCACCCGAGGGCTTGTACTGGAAATTGCGCGATAGGTTTAAACGGCCAGCCCGCAAAGACAAGCTTGCCGATATCAATGCCGATGCCGCCCCCCGGGTTGCCGCCGCTTCAACACAAGCGCCGCCACGCCACTTCAATACCGAGGGGGCCGACGTCATATTGCAAGCACGCGGCCTGTCCAAACAATTTGGCGGACTCAAAGCGGTCGACGACGTCAGCTTCAAGGTGTACCGGGGCATGATTCTGGGCATCATCGGGCCCAACGGCGCGGGCAAGACCACCGCCTTTAATTTATTGAACGGTTTTCTCACGCCATCAGCCGGTGAAGTGCTGATAGACGGGCGCAACGTGGTCGGCCTGAAACCGCATGAGATATGCATGGCCGGTGTCGGTCGCACGTTTCAAGTCATGCGGCCTTTCATGCGCATGTCAGTGGCGCACAACGTCGAAGTCGGCGCCTATGTGCGCGCCGCCACCGATGCGCAGGCGCGCGACATGGCGCAACAGGCCATGGCGCAAGTGGGCATTGCGTCCATTGCCGCAAAGCTGGCCGGCGAATTAAGCAGCAAGGAATTGCGTCTGATGGAACTGGCGCGCGCGCTGGCCGGACAGCCGCGCTTGTTGCTGCTGGACGAAACCCTGGCCGGTCTGGGCCAGAACGAGGCCGAAGAATTGATCGCTGTGCTGCGCCAGTTGGCTGACGACGGCATCACCATCGTCATCATCGAACACACCATGCATTTGATGGTGCGCTTTGTCGACAGCTTTGTCGTGCTGGATCACGGCAAAGTGTTGACCCAGGGACCGCCCGAAGCCATCATCCGCGACAAAAGCGTGATCGAAGCCTATCTGGGCAAAAAATGGAGCAATGGCTGATGCTGACCATCGATTCGCTGACCGTCGGCTATACCGCCACGCCGGTACTCAACAAAGTCTCCCTACAAGTCAAACCCGGCCAACTGGTGGCCGTGGTCGGACCAAATGGTGCTGGTAAATCCACGCTGTTCAAAACCATCTCCGGCGTGCTCACGCCCATGGCTGGCAGTGTGTTTTTTGAAGGCAAAGACATAGCCAGCATCCCGGCCGCACGCCGGCCGCATCTGGGCATTGCCCACGTACCCGAAGGCAGGCAAGTGTTTCCTTCGCTGACCGTGCTGGAAAACCTGGAACTCGGCGCTAGCACCGAAGCCGGGCGTCTGCACTGGAAAACCAATCTTGACAAAATCCTGGACTGGCTGCCGCGGCTGGCCGAGAGGCGGGATCAACTGGCCGGCACGCTGTCGGGCGGCGAGCAGCAAATGCTGGCCATAGGCCGCGGGCTGGCGTCTGCGCCCAAGCTGCTGATGCTGGACGAGCCGTCCATGGGCTTGTCGCCGGTCATGGCCGATTTCATTTTTGAACGACTCACGCAAATCCGCCGGGAAACACAACTGACCATGTTGCTGGTCGAGCAACGCGTGGCCGAAGCGATTGAATCAGCCGATTTCGGTTATGTGCTGGAAGCCGGCAGCGTGGTGCTGCAAGGCACGCACGAAGTACTCAGTCAGAACGACCGCGTGCGGCAAGCCTATCTGGGCATGTGACGCGCGCAGACATCAACACCGCTTAACCGGATACAACAGGGAGATCCTCATGCACAAAACCACAGACCGCCGCCAGGCCTTGCAAACCCTAGCCGCCGGGCTGGCTATGACCGCCACGGCCGGCGTTTCTCTGGCCCAACACCCTAAAGAAATCAAGGTCGGTTTGCTGGTACCCTTGTCCGGGCTGTATGCACGACCGGGCGCTGTCATGCGCATGGGTGCCGAAATGGCCATAGACCATATCAATTCGGCCGGTGGCATCAAAACCATGGGCGGCGCCAAGCTCAAGCTGGTGGTGCTGGATTGCGGCGACACCACAGAAAAAGCCAAGAACGCAGCGCAGCGCATGGTCTCGCAGGAAACCGACATGGTGGCCGCCAGCGGCTCCTACCTGAGCTCGTTCACCTTGGCGGCAACAGAGGTGACCGAGCGCGCCAAGCTGCCCATGCTGACGCTGTCGTATTCCGACCTGATCACCTCGCGCGGCTTCAAATACGTGTTCCAAACCTCGGCCACTGCCGCCGCCCAAGCCGAAATGGCCTTGCCGGTGGTGATGAAGCTGGCCGAAAGCTCGGGCGTGCGTCCCAAAACCGTGGCCATACTGACCGACAACACCGGTTCCTCGGTGGCTTCTGTCAAACCCATGCGCGAGCGCTTGCTCAAGGACATGGGCCTGACGCTGGTGATGGACGAAACCTTCACACCTCCGCTGGCCGACGCCACGCCGCTGGTGCAAAAAGTGCGCACCGCCCGCCCCGACCTGTTGTTTGCGCTGCCCACCGCCGTGTCTGACGCCAAACTGCTGCTGGAAAAACTCAACGAGTTCGGTTTGGGTCAGGGCAAATTGCCGACCATAGGTTTTGGCATTGTCATGGCCGAACCCGACATGCTCAAAACCATGGACGCCAGCCAGCTCGAGGGGCTGATGCTGGCGGTAGGCAGCTGGGGTGCCAAAGGCCATGAAAAACTCATGGCCGAACTCAAGACCCGCTACAACGAGCCTTGGATGACACAAAACGCCATCTCCACCTATGGCGATATGTGGGTCATCAAAGAAGCGCTGGAGCATGCGGGCAAGGCCGATCGCGAAGCCGTGACCGTGGCCTTGCGCAAAATCGACGGCGGCCCTTCCAAGTATTACCCGGGCGGACGCATCAAGTTCGACGACAACGGCCGCCGGGTCGACGCCGGGTTGACCATCATCCAATGGCAAAAAGGCGTGCCGGTCACGGTCTACCCGCCGGAGCTGGCCATGGCTGCGCCTATCTGGGTCAAAAAATGACGACTTCGCAAACTGCTGTGGCCGTTGTCACCGGCGGCGCACGCGGCATAGGCCAGGCATGCGTCAGAAAATTCGCTGCACTCGGCCATCACGTCGCCATCTTGGATGTCAACCGCGAACTCGGACAAGCGCTGGCTGATGAATTGACGGCGGCTGGCGTTCAGGCCAAGTATTACGACTGCGATGTGGCCGATGCGGCGCTGGTCGACAGCGTCGCCGCCCAAGTGCAACAAGACATGGGCGCGGCGGGTGTGCTGGTCAGCAGCGCCGCCCTCATTCCCAACACCGAGTCGGTCATGGACATGGACCTGGTGGCACACGACCGCATGTGGCGGGTGAATTACCACGGCACCGTGCATGTGTGCCGCAGCTTTGGCCGCCAGATGATAGAAGCCGGACAAGGCGGCTGCATGGTGACGCTGGGCTCGATCAATAGCGCCGGCCCCATGCCTTTGCCGGCCTACAACCCGGGCAAGGCAGCCATCGCACGCCTGACCCAGTTGCTGGCCGCGGAGCTCGGACGCCACCGCATCCGTGTCAACAGCGTCGGCCCGACCTATGTGATGACGCCGCAGTTGCAGGCGCGCATAGACGCCGGTCAACGCGACCTGGCCAAGATCATGAAACTGCACGCCATCGACAGCCTGCCCACCCCGGCGGATGTGGCCGACGCGATCGCGTTTTTATGCTCTGCGGCGGCACGCACCATCACCGGCGTGTTGCTGCCGGTGGATTCGGGCTGGGGCGCCAGCGCCACTTACATGACGTATGCCGGCGGCGTGCCCTGGGAATAAACCACACTCTTTCACCTATCAAAAAAGGATTTAACGCATGCAGCAAGCACCCTTGGGGTTCATCGGTCTGGGCAATATGGGCGGGCGCATCACCCGCCGTTTGTGCGACGCCGGTTATTCAGTCACCGGCTATGACCGGGTCACCGCCAACGTCACAGCCTGCGGCGCCACCGCCGCCGCGTCCATCGCGCAGGTCGCGCAGCAGGCTGAAGTGATTTTCCTGTCGCTGCCCGACAGCAACGTGGTCGAAGCCGTGGTCGAAGGCGACGGCGGTCTGCTGCAACACGCGCGCAGCGGCCAGACCGTGGTCGACCTGAGCACCGCCTCGGTGGCCTCGACCCAGCGTTTGTACGCCCGCTTTGAAGCGCTTGGCGTGAACTATGTCGACGCCGGCATTTCCGGCGGCGCGGCGGCCGCAGAAAAAGGCAAACTCACTTTGATGGTCGGCGGCAAAGCCGATGTGGTTGACGGCCTGGCTACGGTGCTAACGCCGTTTGCCAGCAAAGTCGCCTACATGGGGCCCAGCGGCGCCGGTCACACCACCAAATTACTGAACAATTTTCTGAATGCCGTCAGCCTGGCAGCCACTGCCGAAGTCATGGTCGCGGGCAAGAAAGCCGGTCTGGACATGCAGTTGCTGCTCGAAGTACTCAACAGCAGCAGCGGCGTGAATTTCGCCACGCTCAACCGCTTCCCGCACATCGTGCAAGGCAATTACCTGGAAGGCGGACTGACCAACAAGCTGATGACCAAAGACTTGGTCTTGTATGTCGACCTGGTGCGCGCGTTGGGCGTGACCTCGCTTAACAGCGCCGGGCCCATGGCCAGTTTCGGTCTGGCCACGGCGCTGGGCCTGGGCGATCAGATCAGCAACCGCGTGGTCGACGCCATCGGCGATGTGTCCGGCGGCGTGCGTTTGCATCCCTCAACAACAAGGAATTCACCATGAAAGTATTTCACGCCCGAGGCCAGGACGCGCTGTCCGAAGAACGCGGCCCCACCTTCACCGGCACCGTCTGGGCCGACCCCATCATGCCGGCGACCGACAAGGTCACCATCAACAATGTGTTTTTCTCGCCCGGTGCGCGCACCTTCTGGCACACCCACGAACACGGCCAGGTGTTGAACGTGGTGGCCGGTTGCGGCTGGGTCTGCAAAGCAGGCGAAGCGCCGCAACAAATCCGCACTGGCGACATCGTCTGGATAGCGCCGCACGAACGCCATTGGCACGGCGCAGCGGCCGGCAGTTACATGGTGCACACCGCCACTTCGCTGGGCGTGACTTCGTGGGAAGAGGAAGTCGCAAACAAAGACTATCCTGCGGCAAGCGCTTAAATTCTGTTTTGTTTTTATGTTGCACCAACCGACTTAACCGGAGAAAACCATGAGCACCTACAAAAGCAGCGGCGCGATTCCACCGCGCGAACCGGGCAGTCGCCCGCTTAAACGCGTCGCCACCATGGCCGGTGTGTACGGCTTGCGCAATTACACGGTGCGCGACATACGCGAGCTCAAAGGCAAGCGAACGCTGGTCGAAACGCTGGCGTTCACGCCCGAAGACGCCGCCGCCGCCGAAGAAGCCGGTATAGATACATTGAAAGTGCGCTTCGACCCGAAACGCATGGATTTGGCAGCGGAAATCCGCAAAGCCGCGCCGCATACCTTCATGTCGTTTTCAATGCCGCTGGTCGCGGTGGCCAGCCCCGAAGAAGCGCTGCGGCTGGCGTTCAGCGCCATGGAGATAGGCGGCGACGCCATCATGTGCCAATGGAACCCGAGGTTTATCAACGCCCTGGCCGAAGCCGGTGTGCCGGCCCAAGGCCATGTCGGCCTGGTGCCGCGGCTGAGCACCTGGACCGGCGGCTTGCGCGCGGTTGGCAAAACCGCCGATGAAGCCTTGGCGCTTTACCGACAAATCAAAGCGCTGGAGAACGCCGGTGCCTGGGCGGTGGAAGTCGAAGTCATACCCGAGCAAATACTGCGCGAGCTGTCTAAGCGCACCAGCTTAATCACCTCGTCCATAGGCGCGGGCAGCGGCGGCGACATACAGTTTTTGTTTGCCGAAGATATTCTGGGCGACGGGCCCGGGCCATTCGCCCGCCACTCCAAACAGTACCGCGATTTCCACGCCATGCGCCAGCATATGCAGCAAGAACGCGTGTCGGCTTTCCGCGAATACATTGCCGACGTACAAACCCAAGCCTTCCCCGGGCCTGAGCATGTGATTCAGGCCGGACCGGAATTGGTGAATGCATTTCTTGAAAAACTCGACAAACCGGGTTGATGTTCTGAGCTTTCGTGGGACCGGTTTCTGTCTGAGAAAATAGCGGTTCTCTCACTCACTTGGAACGGGCCCGTCCGGCCCTCAAGCACATGCCATCTTCTGCACCTGTTCGCCGCTACACGCTTAGCGATTTCGATTTCCAACTTCCCCCTGAGCTGATTGCCCAGCAACCCTCACCCGAACGCAGCGGCTCGCGGCTGCTTGACGCGCGCGACCCTTTGCAACCGGTGGACCGCATCTTTCGTGACTTGCCGGGTTTGCTGCAAGCCGGTGACCTGCTGGTGTTCAACGACACGCAAGTGGTGAACGCGCGGCTGTTCGGTGAAAAAGCCAGCGGCGGGCAACTGGAGTTGCTGATCGAACGCGTGCTGCCTGATGTAGCAGGCGAACCGACAAACCGCGTGGTCGCGCACATGAAAGTCAGCAAAAAACCCTTGCCCGGCGCGCGGCTGATGATGTGGGACCGCAGCGGTCGCCGTCATGCGTTTGAGGCGACGCTGCTCGGGCGCTGGCCGGATGAGAACGGTGCTTTGTTTTTGCTTTCACTCAGTGAAGAACCACACGGCTTGATGGAACAACACGGCCATATGCCGCTGCCGCCTTACATAGAGCGCACGCAAAAATCTGCGGTAGACGAACACCGGCAAGCGGACACTCAGCGCTACCAAACCGTGTTCGCCAAACACCCGGGCGCGGCTGCTGCGCCCACCGCCGCGCTGCATTTTGATGAGGCTGTGTTGCAGGCACTTAAAGCGAGCGGCGTGCACACGGCCAGCGTCACGCTGCACGTGGGCGCGGGCACCTTTTCACC
>RFWA01000790.1 GCA_009922295.1 Betaproteobacteria bacterium | reverse complement strand
GCCCAGCAGGCCGCCGCCGGTGACCACCTCGTCGCCCTTGGCCAGGGCGGCAATCATGGCGGCGTGCTCTTTTTGCTTTTTCATTTGCGGGCGGATCATCACCAGGTACAAGACCACGAACATCAGCGCCAGCGGCAGCATGCTCATCAGGGTGGACTGCAAGTCGCCGCCCGCAGCGGGGGCGGTTTGGGCAAAAGCCGAAGAAATAAACATTGAATAACTCCCAGAAAATAGCTTGAACGGGCGCACAGCAAGGCGCTGCGACCGGTTTGGACACCGTCCCACAGGAGAAACGGGGCAACCGCGCATTGTAAGCATCGGGTCTGCGCGCCTAGGGTGCCGCTGGGGCAGCGCGCGCGCTGGGGTGGCGGTGCAGCCACAGCAGCAACCAGCCGGTCAGGGCCACCGGCACCAGCGAGCCAGCGTTGAGCCACCACCAGCCTTGCGTCGTCACCAAAGCGCCTGAGGCAAAGGAGCTAAAGGCCATAACGCCAAAGACGAAAAAATTGATCAAACCCTGGGCACGGTCTTTTTCCTCGGGCCGGTAGGCGGCCAAGGACAAGCTGGTGCTGCCGGTGAACAAAAAGTTCCAACCCACGCCCAGCAAAAACAAGGCCGACGTGAATTGCATCAGCTCCACGCCGGTCAAGGCCACCACAATGCAAGCCACGTTGAGCAGCACCCCCAGCGCCATGACCGGCAGCGCGCCCCAGCGCTTGATCAGGTCGCCGGTGAAAAAACCCGGCGCAAACATGCCCACCACATGCCACTGCAGCACCCAGGCGGTATCGCCAAAGCCCATGCCGCATTGCTGCATGGCCAGGGGCGTGGCGGCCATGAGCAAATTCATCACGCCATAGCCCAGCGCAGCGGCCAGGCAGGCGACCAGAAAAACCGGCTGGCGCAGCAGTTCGCGCAGGCTGCGCCCGCCGGCGGGGCCTGGGCGGTCGGCGCGGGCGCGGGCTCCAAGGGCGCAAATTCAATACCAGCCATCAACACCATGGAGAGCAAGGCCACGGCGGCCAAGGCCAAATAGGCGCCAGCAAAGGGCAAGTCCAGCAAATCGCGCGAATGCGCCGCCAAATAGGGCCCCAGCACCGCACCAAACAAACCGCCGGCCAGCACCCAGGAAACGGCGCGCTCGCGCGCTTGCGGCGCGGCCAGTTCGGCCGCTGCAAAACGGTACAACTGGCCATTGGCGCTGTAGTAGCC
>RFWA01000789.1 GCA_009922295.1 Betaproteobacteria bacterium | reverse complement strand
TGGCCCTGGTTTCTGGCTGCCAGCGGCGTACTGCTGGTCACTTTGGTGGCGATTGAGAAGCGTCAGGCGCAAGCGCTGATTCCCATTGAGCTGTTTGCAAACCGGCAACTGGCCTATACCTACATGCTGACGCTGGGCGTCGGGTTCTCCATGGGTGGCATTGTGTTTTTGACCACCATTGCCACCCTGGCTTATGGGGTCAGCGTCGAGCACGCGGGGCTGGCGCTGTTGCCTTTGGTGCTTTGCTCCATGGTGGGCTCGATGGCGGCGGGGCGGCTGCTGAATCGTCTGGGTCCCCGCAACATGGTGATCTTTGGTTTTGGGCTATTGACGCTGGGTTACCTGCAAAGCGCAGTGCCACAGACTGGCCTTGCCGCGTTCGTGGCGGCGTCTGTGCTGGTGGGCATTGGCCTGGGGGTGGTGGTGAGCGGCGCGCTGCGCTCGATAGCGATTGATCAAGCGCCGCCGGCCCTGCGCGGCACAGCCCAGGGGCTCATCAATATTTTTAATGCCGTGGGGACCTTGCTGGCTGTGACCTGCATCAGCGCCATTGCTGACTTTGAAGGCGGTGGACTGACAGGTTTTAGCCTCGCTTACCTGGCTGTGGGGTTGAGCATGCTCGTGATGCTGTTGGTTGCGTTTGGGCTCAAAAGGAAGTCAACCCCGTCCGTGGCTGGGCCGACACCCACTGTCGGCACGTGACCAGCCCCAAACAATGGGCGGTTGGGCTGACCTAGGACAGGCGGTCTACGCGCATGTCAGCTCTAGGCTCAGCCCGCGACCGGCATCGTGTAGTTCAGCGTCATGCGCCCGCCGTCCACAGTAACGATCTCACCGGTGACGTAGCTGGCGGCATCGCTGGCCAGCCAGGCCACCACGTCGGCCACTTCTGAGGGTTCACCCAGCCGCCTCATCGGGGTGCGACTTAAGATGCGAGCCCGAGCGTCCTCGCTGGTCAGCACAGCTTTGGCGGCCAGCTCGGTGGCAATGGTGCCGGGGGCTACCGCGTTGACCCGGATGCCGTGGTCGGCCAGGGCCAGCGCCATCACGCGGGTAAGCTGGTTGACGCCGCCCTTGCTGACGTTGTAGCTGGCAATCGAGGGGATGGCCAGCACGCCGTTGACCGAGCTCATATTGATGATGGCGCCGCCGCCGGTCTGGGCCATCTGGCGGGCCACAGCTTGCCCCACTAAAAAAGAGCCTTTGAGGTTGACCCTTAGCACGGCA
>RFWA01000788.1 GCA_009922295.1 Betaproteobacteria bacterium | reverse complement strand
GGGCACATTTTGCAGGTTGTTTTTGGCAATGCCGAATGAGTTGACGGCCAGGCAGACACCAATGGTCTCGAACGCATCGGCGCAGAGGTCAAACACCTGCTTCATCAGCTCACCACGTCGCTTGAGGTCAGCCGTGGCCCGCGCGTCGTCGTACAGCTTCATGCGCTGCTTCTGGCTGGCAGGCGGCTCCTGGCCATCCTTACCACCTGACAAATACCATTGGGTCCATGGAATAGCGTAGCGTGAGCCTTGCGCATGTTGGGCGAAGTAATCACGGGCATCCAGCATGGGGTCCAGGCCGCCGGGGCCGGGCCAGACTGCAGCATCATGGTCATTGCTGTCACCACGGGTGTAATAGAGAGCCCGCTCAATGGTGTTGACTTTGATGTCGATGCCTATCTCGGCCCAGTGGCGCTTGACCAGTTCCAGCGTATCCACCGCATCGGGGTAGAGCGTGGGAATCACGTCGATCGAGAAAAACACTTTCTGGCCATCGGGCCGCAGCCGGAATTTCTGGGCGTCACGTTTGCCGTAGCCAATACGGTCCAGAATCTCATTAGCCAATTTGGTGTCATGTTTGGTGAACTGGCGTGCCAGTTTCTCGTTGAACCAAGGATGACCTGGGCGTGGGCCGGTCTGGAACGGCTCTGACTGACCCAAGTACACCAGGTCAATGATCTCCTTACGATCCATGCCCAGCGACAGCGCTTGCCGGAACTCTTTGTTGGCGAACATCTCACGCATCTTGGGGTCTTTGTGCGTCATGTTCAGGTAGATTTGCACCTGCTGCGAACCCGCATTCACCAGCTCAATCAGGCGATAGCCGCCTTTTTGCATGTTTTGCGACAGGGTGGGCTTGTTCTGCAGGGAGTCGATATGGCGCTCCTGGATATCAAGCTTGCCCGACAAGGCGTCCAACATCAGCGACTCAACATCTTGCGCAATGCTGAAAGTCAGCCGGTCGATATAGGGCAGCTGCTGGCCGGTCTGGTCAACCTGCCAGAAGTAGGCGTTGCGTTCCATGATCACGCGGGTCACACCACCGGAATAGGCCTCGGTCACAACCCATGGGTCCAGCGTGGGCTTTTCGACGTTGCCCCAGCGCGCCGGGATTTCAATGTCACCACACTTGTTGCGGAACAGTGAGGCCCAGTCCGACAGGTTGGCCGCCTTGGCAAGAGCTGCCACATTGGGGTTGTACTTGGGGTGAAACTGGCTGCAGTAGTGCT
>RFWA01000787.1 GCA_009922295.1 Betaproteobacteria bacterium | reverse complement strand
GATCAGCAGGCCGGACGCCTGTTGGGTGGCACTGTCATCCCGCAGGCGCATCCTACCGGCTATCCGCTCTATCGGCTGGAGTGGCAGGGCATGGGGACGCTGCAGCGGCGCCTGCGCAACTGCATGAGCGGTGTACGGGCCGAGCCGTTCGCCTATGGGTCGACTGAGTTGGTGGCGCTAGAGCTCTACCTGGTTCAACGGGCGGCGGGTATGCCGCTTGAAGCGCCGGCCGTTCGGCCGTGACTCCTGGACAACCCAGCTTATGCTTCCGGCTCGGAGCCGGCTGCAGTTGCCAAGAGGTCAGGCTTAGCCTTGCGATAGCCCTTTTGCCCCAGGATATCGACGAAAAAGCTGGTCTTACCGTCCTTAGCAGCAGCATCCATCAGGCTAATGAGCGTAGCAAAATGAACCGGCACGGCATCAGCCTCTGTCAGGCCAAAGCGGCAGGCGAAATCCCAGTAATCCACCCCTTCTGGCAAGGCAGCGCGCCGTTGGCGAGAGACATATTTTCTGATGTCAGGAATGTTTTTTTCACGGTGGCCTTTGGGTCAGCCCAGGGACCGAGCCATAGCCGTCACCTGGGAGCGCCTGATTATGCGGCCTGCCCCGCTTCGTCAAAGGCGATTTGTACTTTGAGCGACTGACTTTTATCGGCTGCCAGGGTAAACGCCTCCAGCGCTCGACTCATGGGCAGCACATTGGTGATGACCGGCTTGCCATCCACCAGGCCCTGGTTCAAAAATTGGACTGCCGTGGCAAATTCGGCATGGAAACGGAACGTGCCCCTCAGGTCAACCTCTTTGGCAACAATCTGGTTCATAGGCAGGCTCATGTCGCCACCCAGGCCGACAGTGACCAAAATGCCGCGGGGCGCAATCACGTCCAGCGCCGTCAGCAAGGCAGCCTGGCTGCCCGACGCTTCAAATACCACATCAAACTGTCCTTTATCCGCTTTGTAACGCTCCAGCGCGGCCGCATCGCTTTTTAGGTTGACGGTCTCGTCGGCACCCATGCTCGCGGCACAACGCAGCGGCAGGTCAGTGATGTCAGCGGCCACAATCCTGGCGGCCCCGGCTCGCCGAAGAGCACCGATCAACAGGGATCCAATCGGCCCACAACCCGTGACCAGCACTTGCTTGCCCAACACGCCGCCTGCCCTTTGAATGGCATGCAGGCCAACAGACAAAGGCTCAGCCAAGGCAGCCTCGGAGAGGCTCAGGTGATCCGCC
>RFWA01000786.1 GCA_009922295.1 Betaproteobacteria bacterium | reverse complement strand
GTGGTGCTGAGTGCTGGCGCAGTGCAAAGCCCGCAATTGCTGCAGCTCTCAGGCGTGGGGCCTGCCGACCTGCTGCATCGCCACGGCATCCCGGTGGTGCACGCCAACGAAGCCGTGGGCGGCAACCTGCAAGACCACCTGGCCATGAGCTACTACTACAAGGCCACCCAACCCACGCTGAACAATGTGCTCAGCAGTTGGCTGGGCAAGCTGCGTGTGGGGCTGCAGTACGTCACTACGCTGGGTGGGCCGCTGAGCATCAGCGTGAATCAATGCGGCGGCTTTGTCCGTTCGCACGCTGGCGCCGAGCGCCCGGATTTGCAGCTGTACTGCAACCCGATCACCTACACCCTGGCGCAGTCCGACACCGGCACTCAGATCGTGCCCGACAAATTTGCCGGCTTTATCCTCTGTTTTCAGCCCTGCCGGCCCCTGAGCCGGGGCCGTATTGACCTGGCCAGCCCGGACGTACACGTGGCGCCGCACATCAAGCCCAACTACCTGTCCCACCCGGACGATGCACGCGTGGCACTGCTGGGTGCCAAACTGGTTCAGCGCCTGAGCCAGACGCCGGCGCTGCGCGGCCTGATTAGGGAAGCCATTGCACCGGCGCTGGAAACCCTGGACGACGCCGGCATGCTGGCCGATTTTCGTGACCGCGCCAGCACCTGCTACCACCCGGTCGGCACCTGCATGATGGGCTCAGACCCGCAGACATCGGTGGTCGACCCGCAGCTCAAGGTGCATGGCGTGGACCGGCTGTATGTGGTGGATGCCTCGGTGTTCCCCACCGTCACCTCGGGCAACACCCACGCGCCCACCACCATGGTGGCCCACAAGGGGGCCGAGGCCATCCTCCAGGCTGCCCGCTAAATTTACGACCCTACTCAAGGAACAAGCCCATGAAACTCGAATCGATCAAGACCTTTGTCGTCGCCAACCCACCGCCCGGCTTTGGCGGCAAGTACTTTGTGTTTGTCAAAATCCGCACGGCCTGCGGCATCGAGGGCGTGGGCGAGGCCTATGCCGCCACCTTCAGCCCGCACATCATTGCGGCCATGGCCGAAGACCTGTTTGCCCGCGTGTTTGCCGGCGAAGACCCGATGCAGACCGAGACCCTGTGGCGCCGCGCCTACGGTGAAGGCTTTTCGCTGCGGCCGGACATTTCGCTGATGGGTGTGCTCAGTGCGCTGGAGATGGCCTGCTGGGACATCACCGGCAAGGCGCTG
>RFWA01000785.1 GCA_009922295.1 Betaproteobacteria bacterium | reverse complement strand
CACCGTGACCTTGTAGCCAGCCTTCACCAGGCTGTTGCAGAGGGGTTCGCCCAGGTTGCCCAGGCCGATAAATCCGATGTTCAAGCTGTCGTTTGCCATGTTGCGTTCCGTCTAGGTAGTGTGTGTGAGTGGGGTCCAGCGCGCAGTTTAGGCGTAAACAGGAGCCGCCTACTGGCGGCAATTCGAGCAATTGACTGCGACTGGCTTTAGCGGATCTGTTCCAGATTCACCCCGTACTCCAGTGCCGCGTCCAGCAGGCTGCCTAGTTGGTCATGGGCGTAGGTGGTGAAGACGTACAGATCGAACTCGGTCTCGCCCAGGCGGTGCAGGCTGCAGGGCAGGTGGTGGTGCCCGCTCATGCGTAGCTCACCGACAGGGAATGCGGTGGGCCGGCAATCCAGCGCAAACAGCTTGGACAGGGTGTCCAGGCAGCGCGGGCCCTGCACCGTGATGCGGCAACGCGCGTGGCTCAGGTCGGTCACGCCGCCCACATCTGCGCCAATGGCTGCGTGCAGCGCCGCAAAGGCGTCGCTGGTGCCATCCCCGATCAGCAGCCATTCTTCGGGGCCGGTGCGCATCAGCAGGCCCAGGTGGGTCGCCTGGATTTGTCCTGTAGGACCCGGGGGCGTCTGGCCGAGCAGTTGGGACAGGGCGGCCTGGAGCCCGGCTTCGCCCGACACCCAGGTGCTGACCAGCACGGCCTGCGGCACCAGGCCTGCACTGATGCGTACGCCGACGCTTCCGTCAAGGGCTGGGCGTTCGCCCAAGGCGTGACCCTCAAAAGGGCTGCGGTAAAGCGATGCATCAACCACGGTAGCGCACTCCTTCGGCATCCAGGAAGCAGGGGTCGACCACCCGCAGGCGGTATTGGCGGCCCTGTACCGGCGATGCAGCAATGATCTCCTGGCCCACCCGGCTCGTGCCGCCCTGCAACAAGCCCAAGCCGATCGATTTGCCCAGCGATTTGCTGTAGGTGGTGGAGGTGATGTGGCCGCGGCCGTGGCCGGCGATCTTGTCATCGGCAAAAAACAGGATGGCGCCGTTGGACGGCACCGCCCCGTCTTCGGCCGGCTCCAGACCGACCAGGGTGGGCCGGTCTGTCCGCGCCAAATGCTCGCTGCGCCGCAGCGCGTCGCCCCAGAAGGGCTTGATCTTGCTGGCCATCTTGCCCGCGCCCAGGTCATCCAGCGTGGTGCGGCCGTCCATCTCGGAGCCGACCACATGGCCTT
>RFWA01000784.1 GCA_009922295.1 Betaproteobacteria bacterium | reverse complement strand
CATTGGGCCAGCAGTGATCGCCTACCGCTGCTTCGGCCTGGGCATTCAGCGGGTGGGGCCGGCCATGGCCGGCTTCTTCTCCAACCTCACGCCGCTGTTTGCGGCCGTGCTGTCCGCCGCTTTTCTGGGTGAGCTACCGCACGTTTACCACGGCTTGGCTTTTGCGCTGATCGTCGGTGGCATCCTGGTCTCTGCCCAGCGCTGATTCGTCAAAAGGTGCCGCCAAAGGCACCGCCGTCTGCCAGCACATTCTGGCCATTGATGTAACCCGCATGCTGGCTGCACAAGAACGCACAGATGGCGCCAAATTCCTCGGGCTGGCCAAAGCGCTGGCTCGGTATCGTCTTGCGCCGGGCGTCCATCACCGCATCCAAAGACTGACCCGATTTGGTCGCCGCACCCTGAAAATTATTGCGCAGGCGGTCAGTCTCGAAAGCGCCAGGCAACAGATTGTTGATGGTTACCCCACGCCCCGCCAGGGCGCTGCGTGCCACCCCGGCCACAAAACCAGTCAGTCCGCTGCGGGCCCCGTTGGACAAGCCCAAGGTGTCGATGGGTGATTTCACGGCGCTGCTGGTGATGTTGATGATGCGCCCAAAGCCTCGCTCTGCCATGCCATCCACCGTGGCCTTGATCAGTTCAATCGGTGTGAGCATATTGGCGTCAATGGCGCGCAGCCAGGCGTCGCGGTCCCAGTTGCGAAAGTCGCCCGGTGGCGGGCCGCCGGCGTTGGTGACCACGATGTCAAAGTCACGCCGTATGGCAAATACCGCAGCCCGGCCCTCGGCGGTGGTGATATCTGCAGGCAAAAATAGCACCTCAGGCCTTGTGGTGCTTACATTGTTTGCTATTAATTGATGAGCAGCTTGCTGTAAAGCCTCGGCGCCTCGGGCCACCATCAGCACGTTCACGCCCTCACGCACCAGGGCCTGCGCACAGCCAAAACCCAGGCCCTTGCTGGCACCACCGACCAAGGCCCATTTGCCTGCAATACCCAAATCCATGCTGTAACCCCTTGTGTGGTTGAACCCGATGGGAGGATGATAGGGGCTGATTCAGCACAAAGGCGCGTTGCAACTTGAAATTGAGTCCAGCGGCACCAAGTGATGGCTGTAGTTTTTCGACCTAACAACTTTTTTGCACAACACACCCAATGACCCGATCGCTCACATACCTGTTCAAAGTTTTGCTGCTAGGCCTGATGCTGGGGGTGTCCAGCTTGGTGCTGGC
>RFWA01000783.1 GCA_009922295.1 Betaproteobacteria bacterium | reverse complement strand
GTCCAGCGTAGCGCCCTTGGGGAACCTGCAGGCCGACAGCTCAGAGACAGTCGCCAGCCGGTTGATCGGCAAATGGTTTTTGGGCACTGATCTCCCCATGCCTGTTGCCGGTGGCGACACTGCCACCGGCAAGGCGGCCAGCTCAGTTTTCAGTTATGCCACGGCCAGCGGCAACCTCACAGTCAACGGTGTCGCGGCGACCGACATCAACCAGGGCTCACTGGGCGACTGCTATCTCATGGCCGCGTTGGGCGCTATCGCCAACACCCAGCCCGCTGTGATCAACAACATGTTCACGGCCAACAGCAACGGCACCTACGGCGTCACTTTTTACAAGTCGGGCTCGCCGGTCTACAGCACGGTCAACACCAGCCTGGCTGTCAACAGCAGCGGCAAGCTGGCTCTGGCCGGCGACGTGAACAAATCTCTCACGGGAGAGCTCTGGGTCTCGCTGGCTGAAAAAGCCTACACCCAGCTCAACACCCAATTCGATGTCGACAACAACGGCAGTCAATGGAACGGCGAAAACAGCTACCAGGCCATTGAAGGTGGCCTTGCTCAGGCGATCAAACAAGTCGCCAATGTGAACTACCGCTACTACTCCAGCTACTACACGGGCTTTGGCGACAGCTATGACTCGGGCGAGTTCAAGTCCACCGACGCCGCCACCTACAAACAAACACTGATTTCTGGCCTCAACGCTGGCGCCATAGGCTGGATCGGCTCCTGGGGCAACACCACGGGCAGCAATGGCAAGCAGGAATTCGTCGCTGGCCACGCCTTCATGCTGCTGGGTTACAACGCATCCACCGACAAATTCATTGTGCGAAACCCATGGGGCGGCAACGGCACAAGCTATTACAACCCCCAATTCGAAGTCTCCATCGAAACGTTTTGGAACAGCAATGTCAAGGCTCTGGTGGCCCTGTCTGATGCGTCCATCGCCGACACAAGTTACAACTACACCCTGTCCTCCTCCGCCGGTACCAGCACATCTGCTGTGAACGAAGGCTCGGCCATTGTCTTCACCATTAGCCGCAGCGGCAGCGGCACCTCATCCACCGTTTACCTCGACGCCGTTGACGGTAGCGCAGGCAGCTCAGATTACGCCGCCTTCGCCGACCGCGCTGTCACGTTTGCCGCCAATGAGACCGTCAAGACCATCTCTGTGAGCACCTACAGCGACGCACTGGTGGAAGATACTGAAAACTTCTCGGTGTCGCTGTATAA
>RFWA01000782.1 GCA_009922295.1 Betaproteobacteria bacterium | reverse complement strand
CCGGGCAATGGTGTACTCGCGCAGCGCCGTCTGTGGCCGCAGCTCACCCATATTGGCCAACAGGTAGCGCAGCCCCAGCGAGGCGTGGATGTACTTCGCGTTGAGCGTGCAGAGCACGATGGCGGGGGGTTCCCGGGCGACCCGGGGGTTACCAGCAGCGCTCACCGGGCATTCCGGTCGCTGCGGATGATGTCCACAGACAGGGGGACGTTGGTCACCGGCTGCGGATACTTCGTGGCCATCTCCCGGGCGACCTGCTCGACCGATAGCCCTGCCCGCAAGGCGCTAGTCGGCAACAGGCTGGGCGCGCCGCAGGGCAAAAACTGGCCGCGACCGGCCTGGCTGCTGAATTGGCTGCCGTCCCACAGCACCTCGCCCCGGCTGAGTGTCAGGCCGGGCCAGGCCCGAAGGCGCTGGCCCTCGTAGGGGGTGTAGTCGACCGCGTGGTGCAGTTGTGCATTGCTCAGGATGAACTCCCGCTCATCCCAGACCACCAGGTCGGCGTCGCTGCCGATGGCGATGGTGCCCTTGCGCGGGTGCAGGCCGTAGGCCTTGGCCGGGTTGGTGGCGGTCAGCTCGACAAAGCGGTTGGCGGTGATGCGACCGCCCAGCACACCCTCAGAGTAGAGCAGCGCCATGCGTGTCTCCAGGCCGGGTAGGCCGTTGGGAATGTGGCGGAAAGGTACCTCTTGTCCGGCCGGTTTTTTGCCCGCCGGGTCCTCGTAATTGAAGGGTGCATGGTCCGACGAGAACACCGTAAAAAGGCCGTCGGCCAGACCATCCCAAATAACCTGCTGGTTGGCCTTGTCGCGCGGCGGCGGGCTGCAGACGCAGCGGGCGCCCTGGTAACTGTCGTCAATGCCCAGGTCCTCGGCACTCAGGAACAGGTACTGCGGGCAGGTCTCGGCAAACACTTTCAGCCCATGGCCGCGCGCCCAGCGGATCTGTTCTACCGCCTCGCGGCCGGATACGTGCACGATCAGGATCGGCACATCCACCAGCTGCGCCAACGACAGGGCGCGGTGCGTGGCCTCGCGCTCGACCAGCATGGGGCGGGCATGACCATGAAAACGTGGCGCGGTGCGCCCGGCCGCCTCCAGCCGCTTGGTCAGCCACTCGATGCAGTCGGCGTTTTCGGCGTGAACCATGGCCATGGCACCATGCTGGCGCGCCACCTCCAGCACGTCGAGGATCTGGCCGTCGTCGAGCTTGAGGTCGTCGTAGGTCATG
>RFWA01000781.1 GCA_009922295.1 Betaproteobacteria bacterium | reverse complement strand
GCCCTACAACGTCAACTACGCCAACACGGCCAAGGACAAGATGCGCGGCAAGGACCGTCCCATCCTGAACGACAACATGGGCGCTGACTTTGGAGCGTTCTTGCAGTCGGCATGCCAGAACATCCTGGACGTCACCAAAGGTGCGGTCTATATCGCCATGAGCTCATCCGAACTCGATACCTTGCAGGCAGCGTTTCGCGCTGCAGGCGGCAAATGGTCCACCTTCATCATCTGGGCCAAGAACACCTTCACGATGGGCCGCGCGGACTACCAGCGCCAGTACGAGCCCATCCTCTACGGCTGGAAAGACGGTGCTCAGCACTACTGGTGCGGTGCACGCGACCAGGGAGACGTGTGGCACATCAAGAAGCCGCACAAAAACGATTTGCACCCGACCCTGATCGCCTGTGAAAAGTCCGGTCGTCGTGCCCGCCTCATTGAGCTCGATCCCAAGTACGTGGACGTGATCGTCAAACGCTGGCAGGACTTCAGTGGCAAGCAAGCCACCCGTCAAGGCGATGCAGTAGCCTTCAACGATTTAGCCCAGACGGGCAACGTAGCGACCGTAATCTCCGCCGGAGGGGTCGACGTACAAAGTGGGCCTGCCTGCGGCACAGACCTCAACGCAAAGCCTGCCGTCCGCAAGGTAGCCGCCCTTGCCATTGAGCCAGTCGCGTGACCTGAGCAGTTGACTGGCAAAGGCATCGAACTCCGCAGGGGTCATCTCCCGGGTCTCGGTCACAAACACTTTGTAGTTGCCTTCGCCGCCCACCTCGCTGAGGTCGGCAGGTTTGCGGGCAAATGGCAGGCGAACGCTCAACTCCTCAACCTCAATGGCAGTGCCCTCAAATTGCAGGGTGCGGGGTGTGCGTTCAATGGTGATGGTCATGGATGTCATGGCTTATCTCAATTCGTGGTGATGCGGTAGGTCCGCTCGCTGCCATCGGCTTTGCTGGAGGTGATCTCCAGTCCAAGTTTCTTTTTAAAGGCTCCAGCAAAGGTGCCGCGCACCGTATGGGATTGCCATCCGGTAGCCTCGCAGATTTGCGTGATCGTTGCGCCCTCGGCTCGTTTGAGCATCGCAATCACCTGTGCTTGCTTGCTGTTGTCACGCGTGCGTGGCTTGGCCGCAGGACTTGCTTCAGCAGACTCAATCACTGCGTCCAGAGCCGCCATCGTGATGGGCGCTCGACGCGGCATCCCCAGTGCTTCGTAGCCCTCAGCGGCTAC
>RFWA01000079.1 GCA_009922295.1 Betaproteobacteria bacterium | reverse complement strand
GCCATGTTTGTCAAGGTCTGCCTGGATACGGTGGAGACTACCGCTACCGTGCTGTTCATCGTAGCAGCCGCCAGCATTTTTGGCTGGATGCTCACCGCAACTGGCGTCACCACGGCCATTGCGAGTTGGGTATTGGCCTTCACCAAGGAGCCCTGGGTGTTCCTGCTGATCGCCAACTTGCTCATGCTGTTCGTGGGTTGTTTTCTGGAGCCGACCGCTGCGATCACCATCTTGGTGCCCATTCTGGTCCCGATCTGCCAGAAGCTCGGCATCGACCTGGTGCACTTCGGCCTGGTGATGGTGCTCAATCTGATGATCGGCCTGCTGCACCCGCCCATGGGCATGGTGCTGTTTGTGCTGGCGCGGGTGGCCAAGCTGTCGGTCGAGCGCACCACCATGGCCATCCTGCCCTGGTTAGTGCCTTTGCTGGGCTCGCTGGTGATCATCACCTACTTCCCCAAGCTGGTGTTATGGTTGCCCCGGCAGTTTTACTAAACCCCCTCTTAGGGCCGACATGAACCCGTTTATTCGTCTCCATGCTTCCGATGATGTCCTGATAGCCCGCAGTCAGTTGGTGGGCGGCACCACCGTCGAGGGCGTGACGGCCCGTGGTCTGATCCCGGCCGGTCACAAGATCGCCAGCCGCGCCATCGTCACGGGTGATCCGGTGCGGCGCTACAACCAGATCATTGGCTTTGCCAGCCGGGCCATCGCAGCAGGCGAGCATGTGCACACCCACAACCTCTGGATGGGCGAGGCCAAAGGCGACTTTGCCCGTGATTACGCCATTGGCGCCGACCTGAAGTCCGAGCCAGCACGCTTGGAGGCCAGCTTCATGGGCTACCGTCGCAGCGATGGCCGGGTGGCAACTCGCAATTACATCGGCGTGCTGTCCTCGGTCAATTGCTCGGCCACGGCGGCGCGGGCCATTGCCGACCACTTTTCGCGGCAAAACCACCCCGAGGCCCTGGCCGACTTCCCCCATGTGGATGGGGTGGTGGCCCTGACCCACGGCTCGGGCTGCGGCATGGACAGCGAAGGCCTGGGTTTACAGGTGCTGCAGCGCACCCTGGCCGGCTACGCCACGCACGCCAACTTTTGCGCGGTGCTGGTGGTGGGGCTGGGCTGCGAGTCCAACCAGATCAACGCCTGGCTGTCCCGAAGCAGCTTGCGCGAAGGCGACACGCTGCGGACCTTCAACATCCAGGATACCGGCGGCACCCGCAAAGCGGTCGACAAGGGCGTGGCCCTGATCCGTGAGATGCTGCCCACGGCCAACCAGGCGCGGCGAGAGCCCTGCAGCGCGGCACACATCAGCATCGGCCTGCAATGCGGCGGCTCGGACGGCTACAGCGGTATCAGCGCCAACCCAGCACTGGGGGCGGCGGTGGACCTGCTGGTCGCGCATGGCGGCACCGCCATATTGTCGGAAACCCCAGAGATTTATGGTGCCGAGCATATGCTGACCCGGCGCGCCGTCTCGCCTGCGGTGGCGCACAAGCTGATTGAGCGCATCAAGTGGTGGGAGAACTACACCGCCATCAACAATGGCGAGTTGAACAACAACCCCTCGCCCGGCAACAAGGCCGGCGGCCTGACCACCATTCTTGAAAAATCCCTGGGCGCGGTGGCCAAAGGCGGTACCAGCAACCTGCAGGCGGTGTATGAATACGCCGAAACCGTTCTGGCCAAGGGCCTCGTCTACATGGACACCCCCGGCTACGACCCGGTCAGCGCCACGGGCCAGGTCGCCGGCGGCGCCAACATGATCTGCTTCACCACAGGGCGTGGTTCTGCCTATGGCTGTGCCCCTGCACCCTCGCTCAAGCTCTCTACCAACACCCGGCTTTGGCAGCGCCAGGAAGAAGACATGGACATCAATTGCGGTGACATCGTCGACGGCAGTGTGTCGATTGCCGAAAAAGGCCAGCAGATTTTTGAGCTGGTGCTGGCCACGGCATCCGGCAATTTGAGCAAGAGCGAGCACCACGGCTACGGCCAAAACGAATTTGTCCCCTGGCAGCTCGGCGCCGTGATGTAAAACCAAAATATATGTCAAAAACACTCGCAGCCCCTGCGCTGCAACAGTCTGTAGCTACTATTTTGGTAGCAGCCGGCAGTTCTGGTGCCGAGGCGGAGACGGTGGCCGCCAACCTGGTGATGGCCAACCTGAGCGGGCATGACTCCCATGGTGTCGGCATGTTGCCGCGCTATGTCGATGCGGTGCTTGAAGGTGGCCTAAAACCCAATGCCGCTGCGCGAGTCATGACAGACATTGGCAGCATGTTGGCGCTCGACGGACAACGTGGCTACGGTCAGGTGGTGGGCGAGCAGGCGATGCACATGGCGATTGAACGCGCAAAGACGCATGGCAGCTGCATCATGTCGCTGTCGCAGACCCATCACTTGGGGCGAATCGGTCATTTCGCCGAGATGGCCGTGGCGCAGGGCCTGGTGTCGCTGCACTTTGTCAACGTGTTGTCGCGCGCCGTGGTGGCCCCCTGGGGTGGCGCTGACGGGCGGTTTGGTACCAACCCCTGTTGCATCGGTATCCCGTTGGCGGGCCGTGCCGGCAGCGCAGACCGTGCTGATTCTGAGGCGCATTTCATCCTGGACTTTGCCACCAGTCGGGTAGCGCAGGGCAAGATGCGTGTGGCCTACAACCAGGGTCAACAGGTGGCGCCGGGCACCTTGATCGACGAATTTGGCAAGCCCACCACCAACCCCGGCGTTGTGGTGGTGCCGCAGTCAAACGGCCTGCTGGGTGCCCTGCTGACCTTTGGCGAACACAAAGGCTTTGGCCTGGCGGTGGCCTGCGAACTGCTGGGCGGCGCGCTCAGCGGCAGCGGCACTTGGCATGATTCCCACGCCGCGCCGGTGCGGGCCGTGGTGAACGGCATGCTCAGCATCCTGATCGATCCGGCCCGGCTTGGCACCCAAGCCAGCTTTGAGCAGGAGGCGCTGGCCTTTGTCAACTGGGTGCAGGCTTCGCCGCCGGCGCCAGACGGCGAGGGTGTTCAGGTGGCGGGTGACCCGGAGCGTGCAGCGCGGGTACAGCGGCGGCGCGAGGGCATCGTGGTCGACGACCAGACCTGGCAGGAGATTCTGGATGCCGGGCGCAAGGTCGGTGTGGTATTGCCATGCTGAGCAGCGCCAGCCTAACCGGTCTGGCTGCGCGAGGCGTTGCGGTACCGGCCTACCCGCGCGACGGCTCCCCTGGCGTGGTGCACCTGGGCCTGGGTGCCTTTCACCGCGCCCACCAGGCGCTGGTGTTTGACCGGCTGCTGGCCAGTGGCGACAGCCGTTGGGGCGTGCTGGGCGTGGCCATGCGCAATCCCGCACTGTCGCAGGCGCTGGCAGCGCAAGACCACCTGTACTCGGTGCAGACCGCCAGCGCGCAAGAGCGCAGCTGGCGGGTCAGTGGCGCCATTTGGCGCAGCTGCGTGGCGGCCGAGTCGCCACAAACTGTGGTGCAAGCCATGGCGGCCGCTGCCACCCGCTGGGTCACACTCACCGTCACTGAAAAAGCCTACACCCCGGCCCTGGCCGACCTGCTGGTGCAGGGTTTGCGCGCGCGCCGTGCCGTCGGGCTGGGTGGCCTCACGGTGGCCAGCTGCGACAACCTGTCGGGTAACGGCCGCCAGTTGCGCGCCATTTGCCTGGCCGCCGCCAATGCCCCTGCTCATGGGGCGGACGACGGCCTGGCCGACTGGATCGCGGCCCACTGCGCCTTCCCCAACAGCATGGTGGACCGCATCGTGCCTGCGGCCTCTGGGGTCACCAGTGCCGAGGCCGCACAAGCGCTTGGCGTGCCGGACCAGGCGGCGCTGCGGACCGAGGGGTTTTGGGAGTGGGTGATCGAGCGCAACTTTGCGGACGACACCGACGCCGCTGCCCTGAGTGCGGTAGGTGTGCAAGTGGTGGACGAGGTGGCCCCGTTTGAAGAAGCCAAGCTGCGCCTGCTCAACGGCAGCCACTCGGCCATGGCCTGCATCGGCGCGCTGGCCGGTCTGCCGGTCATCAGTGATTGCATTGCCCAGCCTGCCGTCTATCAATTGGTGCACGGGCTGATGACCCATGAGCTCGGACCATTGCTGCGCCGACCAGACTGGCCTGATTACCGCGACGCCCTGCTTCAGCGCTTTGCCAACCCCACCTTGCAGCACAGCGTGCATCAGATTGCCACCGACAGTTCGCAAAAAATCAGCCAGCGCTGGGTGCCCTCGGCCCTAGCCGCGTTGCAGGCCAGCCTGCCGGTGGAGCGGCTGGCTTTTGCGGCCGCCTGCTGGCTGCGTTACTGCCGTGGCGTAGACGAGCAGGGCCGCGCCTACGCGCTGGCCGACCCCTTGGCTGACACGCTGACCGCGCTGGCCCGCGCCGCTGGCGACGACCTAGACACCCTGGTGGCCACGCTGGGCTGCCTGCCAGCGGTGTGGGGCGCAGTGCTGCCGGCGCACCCGGGCTGGCTGCCTCGCGTTCGGCACTGGCTTGGGCGTATTCAGGCTGAGGGTTTGATGGTGAGTGCTGGCGCTGTTCGCTGAGGGTTGGCGGGGCCGTCGTGCGAAGCCGCTACCCCAGGCGGCGCGGCAGGGTCACGCCAATTTGAAGGGGCGTTAGGCTCAGGTCAACTGTCTGGCCCATGCCATGACGCGGCGCATGGCCATTCTCAATTCCTCCAACGTCATCGAAGATTGAAGCTCATCGTCATACCGGTACTGCACGGCAAAGGGGTTGAGTTGCCGGAAATCATCGGGCGGCATTGGCAGCGTGGCACCTTCGTCGAGCAGCGACTGCGCTATTGCAGCCAAATCATGGGTGCGACGAATCTCCAGCCCGCGCAGCACGCAGGCCGCCTTGAGGCTTTTTTCCACCGCTTGCTGCGCATGAAAGCCGATTGCCGACAAAGGCGCAGTCGGCAGTGGCAGCAGTAACTCGAAGGTGTCCTCGTCCCGCATGGCCAGACGCAACAGCCGGCGTGCTTCTTCAATCGCTGGTGTCATACAGCAGTTGGCCTTCTTTAGAGGCCCAGTAAGGCACGGTCCCGGGGACCTGACGACGTCGCTCGAACTCCTCGCGCGAAATAACCATCACGTCCACACCAACACCTAAGTGGCCAACGGCGCGGTGAAGCCTGAGGTACTCCGCGGCTTTATCAGTAACTTGTTGTTCAATGACCAGCAAGTCCAGGTCTGAGTCAGAATTGGCCTCGCCTCGCGCGTAGGAGCCAAACAATAGCACCCGTGCAGGGCTGCTGGCAGCAACGGCGGCACGGCGGGCTGCATCAAGAATGGTTTGCGGCGCAAGCATGAGTTTGGTTCGAGTTAAGTGTCTGATTTAACCATGCTTAAGGCTGCGCCACTGGCCCGGGCGTATTCAGGCTGAGGGTGTGCTGGCTGGCGCGGCCCTCATCTAAGGCCTTACTGGTCCGGGCTACGGCTGAGTGTCAGGTCGGTGATGACACCCATGTCCAGTGCTGTCACAGCCAGAGTGCTGCACCCCATGGGGCGTGATTGCTCACGGCCAACACAGAAGAACGTTTTTTCGGTGTGAAAGAGCGTCCGGGTTTGGGGGTGCATGAACGCGACCATGCCTGTGTTGAGTTCGATATTGATCCAGCGTTTCACCAAGTCGCGGTCGGCTTTACCGTCGGAGTATTTGATGATCCATTCCAGCAGGCCGAGGCGTTCAACCAGTTGACGATTGAGCCGGCCATTGGCATCGTAGTGGCCGTGAAAGCCGACGAAGGTACGCTCCAAACCGTAGTCATCGGAAAAACGGCGTTCCTTGCCGCCCAGGAACATGCGCGAGCAGGAGGAGACGCAATGACCAGAGACGACGGTGGACAAACCCTTCTCGCGAATGAGCGCTCCGATCCGGTAGCCGGAGTCCACGTGGCCACCCCAAGAGTTGCGCAGCACCACGGTGCCGATGCCCGGGTTGGCCGCCAGCGCCTCCTTGAACCTCTGGATATCGCCCTGGATCACCGGCCCAGAGAGGATCAGTGTGTCATTGACAACCTTTACTTCCATGGCCAGACTGCTGGTGTGCGTGAAGGCCAGGCTGGCAAGCCAAAGTACAGTTCGAAGCAGCATCTGCGTACCCCTGGTTACGATCATCGAATGATATTTTGAGCTTTGCCCATCTGTTTTCAGACGTCTTCATATTGCTCATGGATCATGTGGCGATTGCCAACTGCCGCGCCAACCGGTTGTGCCGCTCCAACAGCGGCCCCAAATCCAGTGTCGCCAGCTGGCCTTCGCGTACCACTACACGGCCGTTGACCACGGTCCAGGCGGCCTGTGGGCTGGCGCAGAGCAGCAGGGCGCCCACAGGGTCGTGCACTGCGCCACCGGCAAAGCCCAGGGTTCGCAGATTAAACAGCGCCAGGTCGGCGCACATGCCGGGTGCCAGGTGGCCGATGTCGGCTCGGCCCAGCACCTGGGCGCCGCCACGGGTGGCCAATGCCAGGGCATCGCGCGCGCTCATCTCGGCCGGGCCCAGGTCGCAGCCAAAAAAGGTCTGCCGCTCGCCCCGGCTGTTGGTGCGGTCTTCGGGCGGCTGCATGGCGCGGCCGACGCGGGCCAGCAGCATCGCCTGCCGGGCCTCGTTGACCATATGGGCACTGTCATTGCTAGCGCTCCCGTCCACCCCCAGCCCCACCGGCACGCCGGCATCCAGCAGACGGCGAATCGGCGCAATGCCCGAGGCCAGCCGCATATTGCTGCAGGGGCAGTGCGCCACCCCGGTGCGGCTGGCGGCAAACAGGCTGATGCCGGCGTCGTCCAGCCGCACGCAGTGGGCGTGCCAGACATCGGGCCCGAGCCAGCCCAGGTCTTGCGCGTACTCGGTTGGTGTGCAGTTGAATTTTTCGCGTGAGTAGGCCAGGTCATGGTCGTTCTCGGCCAGGTGGGTGTGCAGGCGCGCGCCCAGGCTGCGCGCCAGCGCGGCGGATTCCCGCATCAGGTCGCGGCTGACGCTGAAAGGCGAGCAGGGCGCTGCGGCCACATTGACCATGGCGCCGTGGCGCGTGTCGTGCCAGGTCTCGATCACGCGCTGCGTGTCTCGCAAGATCAGATCTTCGCGCTCCACCAGGGCGTCGGGCGGCAAACCACCCTGCGACTGGCCCACGCTCATGCTGCCCCGCGTGGCCACAAAGCGCATGCCAATGGCCTGCGCCGCTTCGATGCTGTCGTCCAGCCGCACGCCATTGGGGTACAGGTAGAGGTGGTCGCTGCTGGTGGTGCAGCCGCTCAGCAGCAGCTCGGCCATCGCCACCCGGCTGCTGACCTGCACCATCTCGGGCGTCAGGCCGGCCCAGATCGGGTACAGGGCGCGCAGCCAGCCAAACAGCTCGGCGTTTTGCGCCTGGGGAATAGCCCGCGTCAGGCTCTGGTACATGTGGTGGTGGGTGTTGACCAGGCCCGGCAGCACCAGGTGGCCGCGTGCGTCAATCACCTCATCGGCGCTGGACGGCAACTCGGCGGCCGGCCCGATGGCTTCGATACGGTTATCCCGGACGAAGACCGACGCCTGGCGCAGTTCGCGCGACTGGTTCGGGTCCGGGTGGTCAAAGGTGGCCACGCAGTCGGCGTTGCGGATGAGCAGGGTGGGCATGGCGAGGGGTCACATTGACAGTGGATGCAAGGCGATTAATCGAGATTAAGGGCCTGCCAATCGGGCAGAGGCACAAATTGTCGAATGGCATCGGCGACGGCACGGACAGTGCGCGCCGGCGCACGTCGGCCACCGATGGCCAGGTAGAAGGTTTGTCGTATGACTGGGTCACAAAACGCGCGGGACTTCAGCTCACCCGATGCAATCTCTGCGCTAACCGACGGCCAAGTGGCGACCATGCTGAGCTCACTCGCAGCCACCAAGCGCTTGATGAGGTGGTTGGAGTTCACCTCCAGCACGATGTTGAGTGTCAGTTTGGCTCGGCGGGCCGCTTCTTCAAGAAGCAGGCGACCCCCGTTGGGGGCGGTTGGTATGGCCAGCGGGATGGTGGACAACTCAGCCAACGACACCATACCGGCGGGGTTTGATGCCCCGCCACCTCGCGATACCAGTAACAGCGGTATGGAAAACAGTGGCCATGACTCAGCAAGGTCAGAGGAGGGTGCCTTGGACATGACGCCCAGGTCAGCTCGACCATCGGCCAGCCACTCTTCAATCTGATGCGTGGTGCCTTCTGCCACCTGAAGTCGGATACCTGGGTGATGTTGTCCAATGAAGCGGATCACATCATGGACCAGGGGCCAACTGACTGAGGGTTGGATGGCAAATTTAACGGTGCCAGTGGTCTCGCCCGTGACGCTGGCAATCAAGTCCGCCAAACTGTCGGCGTCTCGCACAAGTACTTCAGCGCGTGGCACCAGAGCCCTACCTGACTCACTCAAGCTGGCCCCGCGACCGGTTCGTAAAAAAAGTTTTGCGCCAAGTTCGGCCTCAAGTTGTGACATGGCTTTGCTGATCGAAGACTGTGTCGACTCCGTCAGTATGGCTGTGCGGGAAAAGCTGCCGGTGGCGGCCGCATTATTCTCATTATCAAGAGGACTTGGCCTTTCTAAAATATTTTTTGCTTATTCACCAAAGTTTCAGAGAACCCGCACAACTGAGACTTGCCAAACCCACATGGAGAATGCGATGACCGTGAAATACGGATTTTCAGTTCGAGCCAGAGCCATATTGGCAATTTTTATGGCTGTTACTTGTCAGCTGGCGTCTGCTCAGAATTGGCCAAGTCGGCCGATACGGCTGGTGGTGGCCAATGCGGCCGGCGGCGTGACCGATGTGGTTGCCCGTTTGGTTGCGCAGCCGCTTGGCGAAGCCCTCGGCCAGCCAGTGGTTGTGGACAACAAACCTGGCGCTGGTGGCATTCTGGGGACCGACATCGTCGCCAAAGCGCCGCCTGATGGCTACACCTTGCTGATGTTCGTCGACGCCAACACGATCTTCCCGTCCACCTCCAAGGTCTTGAACCACGACCCCGCCACGAGTTTCACGCCAATTTCTTTGCTGGGACGTGGTTCACATGTGCTCGTGGTGCACCCATCAGTGGCCGCGAACAATCTTCGCGAGTTGGTCAGTGTTGTGCGCCAGAACCCCAAGGATTTTTCGGCGGCGTTGCCCAGTTACGGCGGGCCACAACACCTCGCGCTTGAAATGATCAAAGTGGCCGCTGGCGTCGACATCACACCCATCCCTTACAAGGGCGGCGCGCCAGCAGTTGTGGATGTGGTGGGTGGGCAGGTCAAATTAGGGCTGCTCGGTATGGCGCCAGCCCTGCCGCACATCAAAAGCGGCAAATTAAAGGCGATCGCGGTCACGGGCGCAAGCCGCTCCGCGGTTCTGCCCAATGTGCCGACCCTGG
>RFWA01000780.1 GCA_009922295.1 Betaproteobacteria bacterium | reverse complement strand
AATGATGTTGATCACCTTGGTGGGGTACAGGCGCATCTTGTTGTCGGGCAAGACGTTGGAGGCCGTGGTGTAGTGCAGGGTCATGGCTGAGGCGTTTTCTTGGTGGACGTTGGCTCTTTCACATTCGCTCGCTGAGGGCAATGGTAGTGCTGCGGTTCGCCCCGTGCAAGCCGGCAGAGCGGCCTACCGGGATGGCTACTTGGCAAGGCCATTTTTGATCAGCAAATCGCTGACCAGTTCCAGCCGCAGCAGCGGGCTGTCGAGTGCCATCATGCGCTGTTTCTGGTCCAGCGGCATGGGCAGCAGTTCGCACCAGCGGTTGGCTACCCAGCCGCAGTCGTCGAGCCGGTAGGGCGGAATCATGGGCATTTGCTCTGGCTCTAGGTCGCGCGCGTGCAGGGTGTTGATCAAATTGCCAAGGGCGGTGGCGACGCTGCGCAGGTCGTCCGGGATCGCCATGGCCATGTCGTCGGGCAGCGGTGTGGCGCTGGCAAACCACTGGCCGTGTTGCAAGCGGTCGTAGCTGGCCATGCGAAAGCGCTGGGTGCCAGTGCAGCGGATCATCAGCAGCCCGGGTTGTGGCTTGCTCAGCTCGGTGATGGTGGCCAGCGTGCCAATGGGGTGAAAGGTCTCGTCCGCAAAGCCGTCACCACCGGAGCGGTCGGGATCAATTTTGCGTACTTCGGCACCTTTGGTCAGCGTGACCACGCCAAAGGGCGAGCCGCTGCGGTGGCACTTGCTGATCATGTCGAGGTAGCGCACCTCAAAGATCCGCAACGGCAACAAACCACCGGGGTACAGCACGGTGCCCAGCGGAAACAGCGGAACAGAAAATGTGGTCAGGTCTTGGGACATGCGTCTTGGTTTTGAAGCTATGGCGCTAATCATCCCATGAACCGGCGCCTCACATGGCTTTGAATTGATGGGCAAACAGCCGGCTGACCGCCAGCCGCTCCGGTCGGCCGCGCAGCGACAAGCTCAGCCGGCCCTGATCGTCCCGCAACGCCAGCTCGACACAATGGTGGTTGACCACCGTGCCACGGTGAATCTGCCAAAAGCGGGCGGGGTCAATTTGCGGCAGCAGCTCTTTGAGTGGCGTTCGGATCAAGTATTCACGCTTGGCGGTCAGCACCCGCACATACTTGTCGGCGGCTTCCAGGTACAGCACCTCGGGCAGCGGCACCAGGTGGATGGCGCTGCCCACGCTGGCCTGGATGTGCTGCAGCCAGG
>RFWA01000779.1 GCA_009922295.1 Betaproteobacteria bacterium | reverse complement strand
TCAGGTGGCAATGCGGGTCCAATTCCACGCCAATGGGCACCTTCGGCCCGACGATGGCACGCACATGCTCAATCAAATCGCCTTCACAGTCGTCATAACCGTCGGCGACCATGGCGCCGTGTAATCCCAACACCACGCCGTCCAGCGGCAGGGCGGCGCGCAGTTGGCCCAGCACCTCGTCGCGCAGCTGCTCAAACGCCTGGCGTGACACCAGGCCGGCAGGCTCGGCCCAGGCGCAAGAGCCTTCGATCAGGGTCCAGCCCTCGGCCCGGGCACGGCGCCTGGCCACCCAGAGCGGTGCAGTGCACAGCTTGGCATCCTCGGGATGCCGGCCGGGCGGCGCATAAAAGGCCTCGTGGAAGCTCTCCAGCGCCGTCGGAATGGGCGCAAACGTGTTGGTCTCGGTACCAATGGAAGCTGCAAACATGCGCATGGTGGATCTCCGTCCTGGGTTGATTGGGCTATGTTTTGCCATTCTGACCGATTTACAAAACGCCCACTGCTCGCTGGCGAAGGCGTTTGCCAGGGACTTGCCGATTCAGGCATTACTCCCAAAAGAATAGCAAACTATCTATATCTGACAGGGGCTAGAGGCCGATTTCATGCCTGATCGTCGATGATGCCATCCACGTAGTACCAGCGCCCCTGTTCGCTCACAAAGCGGCTGGTCTCGTGCATGCGCTGGGCCCGGCCGCTGTCGCGGCAACGCGCGACAAATTCCACCACCCCGGCGTCGGCCGAGGCCTGTGCCTGGCGCACCTCCAGCCCCAGCCACTTGACCAGGGGCAGCTCCAGCTCGCCCGGCGCCGTGGCCGGATGCCAGGTGGCCAGCAGGTAGTCGGGCAGGCCCAGGACGTAGGCGCTGTAACGCGAACGCATCAAAGCCTCGGGCGTTGGGGCATGCAGGCCTTGCGACAGCCCGGCATGCCAGGGGCCGCAGCAAGCCACGTAGGTCTGGCCGCTGTCGCAGGGGCAGGGGGCGTGGTTGGACAGGCGATGACGGGTAAGCATTAGCGCGTCAATTCAAGAGCCAGGCGGTGCAAAGCAAACGCCAAAACGGGTGGACAAAGAGGCCAAGCGCTTGTCCAACGTCCAGAGTTGGGCACTTGAGGTAACGAGCGTTGATGCCAACAGCGTCAAGTCGATCAATCCGCAGCCCAGACCAAATAGTGCTTCTCTTTCGATGAAATCTCTCACCTCTCCGGGCGCGGCCTGATCTGCAGGCAGCAG
>RFWA01000778.1 GCA_009922295.1 Betaproteobacteria bacterium | reverse complement strand
GGGCCCGAGATGCGAGCGGAGAAACTGCCGAGTTACCAGGGAGCAATGGCCGAGATGGCGCAGGCCCAGCTGAACCTGGCGCACGCCGAGGTGCGCGCGCCCACAGCCGGCACGGTGAGTAGACCGCCCAAGCCTGGCCAGTACCTGAGCGCCGGCACCACGGCCATGGCCCTGGTGGCAGGCGGCAACTTGTGGATAGAGGCCAATTTTCCTGAGACTGACCTGACCCACGTGCAAGTGGGCCAGCACGTCAACATCCGCATTGACACCTACCCGGACCACCGCTGGCAAGGCGTGGTCGACAGCCTGAGCCCGGCCACTGGGGCCGAGTTCTCGGTGATCCCGGCGCAAAATGCGACTGGCAACTGGGTCAAGATCGCCCAGCGCGTCACCGTGCGCATCCGCATTGAACCGGCCCCCGATGCGCCACAGCTGCGGGCCGGGCTGTCGGCGGGGGTCGAGATCGACACCCGGCAGCGCCGGCAATTGCTGGGCTTTTCGCTTTAAAGCCACCATGACTGCGCCAGCGCCGATTGGGCAAGCCGACCGACGCCGCGGGTTGGCTGCTGTGTCGGTCATGCTGGCGACCATCATGCAAGCGGTGGACACCACCATCGCCAATGTGGCGCTGCCCCACATGCAGGGCGCGCTCGGCGGTACCCAGGACCAAATCGCTTGGGTACTGACGTCCTATATCGTGGCCGCAGCCATCTGCATGCCGCTGACCGGCCTGCTGGCAGCCCGGCTCGGCCGCAAGCGCGTGTTCATGACCGCGGTGGCCGGCTTCACGGTGGCCTCCATGCTGTGCGGGGCGGCACAAAACCTGTCGCAAATCGTGCTGTTTCGTCTGATGCAAGGTGTATTTGGCGCCTGCCTGGTGCCACTGTCACAAGCCGTCATGCTCGACAGCTACCCACCGCACCGGCGGGCCTCAGCCATGGCGCTGTGGGGCATGGGCGTGATGGTCGGCCCCATCGTCGGCCCCATGTTGGGCGGCTGGCTGACCGAACACTACAACTGGCGCTGGGTGTTCTACATCAACCTGCCGGTCGGTCTGCTGGCCTGGTTCGGCATGGCGGCCTACCTGCAGGAGACGCCTATCGACCGCACCCGCCGCTTCGACCTGTTCGGCTTCACGCTGCTTGGCCTGGCCCTGGGGTCGTTGCAGATGATGCTCGACCGGGGCCACTCCCTGGGTTGGTTCGACAGCCCAGAGGTCATCGCCGAGGC
>RFWA01000777.1 GCA_009922295.1 Betaproteobacteria bacterium | reverse complement strand
TCAACGCCAACCACCTAAAAAGTGCCACCAGCGGCTGGGTCACCGGCGTGGCTCGCCCGGTGCACATTGGCCGCACCACCCAGGTCTGGCAGATTGACCTGCACAACGAGGCCGGTGAGCTGACCTGTGTGTCACGCATCACCATGGCGGTGCTGGCGCCGCGTTGAAGCCAGCGCCGCTGCAGCCGGGCTAGGCCGCCGCCTTGGCCATGCGCTCGCTCTTCCAGTAGACGTCATCGCCCACCGAGCCATCGCCACGGTGGCGGTTCAGCACCCGCGCCAGCACAAACATCAGGTCGGACAGGCGGTTGAGGTACTGGCGCGGTGTGTCTTTCAAGGCCTCTTCATTGCCCAGCGCCACCACCGCGCGCTCGGCGCGGCGGGCCACGGTGCGGCAGACGTGGGCCACCGAGGCGGCGCGGGTGCCGGCCGGCAAGATGAACTCGGCCAAAGGCGGTAAAGTGGCGTTGTGCTCAGCGAGAGCCTGGTCCAGCGCCAGCACCGCCTCGGGCTTGAGCAACTCAAAGCCGGGGATCGACAACTCGCCGCCCAGGTTGAAGAGCTGGTGCTGGATCTCCACCAGCAACACCCGCACACCGGCGGGCATGTCCTCGCACAGCAACACGCCGAGGTTGGAGTTGAGTTCGTCCACGTCGCCCATGGCGTGCACCCGCAGGCTGTTCTTAGAGACCCGGGTGTTGTCACCCAGGCCGGTGGTGCCGCCGTCGCCGGTACGGGTGGCAATTTGTGTCAGTCGTTGTCCCATGATGGTTTTCCTTTGAGTCGGGCGATTGTTGCAGCAAAATGCAAACCTTACGCTTTTGAAAGCCCACCCGCATGAATGCCCCTACCGCCTCCACCCACCTGGCCCCTGCCATCCTGCAGCGTGAGGTGCCCGACGCCCTGCTGGCCACGCTAAAGGCACGCTTTGCCGAGCGTTGCTCTACGGCACTGGTGGTGCGCGAACAGCACGGTCGCGATGAGTCGGCCTTCACCGATGTGCCGCCCCCAGCCGCCGTGGTGTTTGCCCTGAGCACCCAGGAGGTGTCTGAGGTGGTCACGCTGGCCAGCCATTACCGGGTGCCGGTGATCCCGTTTGGCGTGGGGTCATCGCTGGAGGGCCACCTGCTGGCGGTGCAGGGCGGCATCAGCATTGATGTGAGTCGCATGAACCAGGTGCTGGCCATCAACGCCGAAGACCTGACTGTGACCGTGCAGCCGGGCGTGACGCGCAAGCAGCTCA
>RFWA01000776.1 GCA_009922295.1 Betaproteobacteria bacterium | reverse complement strand
TGCTGCAAACGCCGCGGTACAAACGGGAGGATGCTGAGGCCAGGGAGCAGGCGGCCAGCCTTTTGAGTTTTGTCGGACTGACTGATTTCAGTGAAGAAGAGGCGCGCAATTTGCCCTATGGCAAACAGCGCATGTTGGAAATTGCCCGTGCCCTGGGTCTCAACCCGACCCTGCTTTTACTGGACGAGCCAGCTGCCGGCTTACCTCCGGCTGACTTGCCGGAATTGATGACCATGATTCAAAAAATACGGGATCACGGCGTAACGGTGATCCTGATTGAGCATCATATGGACGTGGTGATGGGCATTTCTGACACGGTCTCGGTACTTGATTTTGGGCAGAAAATCGCAGAAGGCAAACCTGCTGACGTGCAGCGAAACCCGGCTGTGATTGAGGCCTATCTGGGTGGCAGTGCCACAGCGCACTGATTGCAGGAGCCGTTCAAATGTTGACCATTGAAAACCTCAAAGCGGGCTACGGCAAGGTCGAAGTCCTGCACGGCATTTCGATCACTGTGCCTAAGGGCAAGATCGTGACCTTGATAGGCTCTAACGGCGCTGGCAAAACGACCACGATGCGCGCCATCTCCGGGATGATCAAGCCTACATCGGGCCAGATTGCGCTGGGTGGGCACGACATCACAGGTCTTGAATCCCACCAAATTGCCAAACGTGGGCTGGCGCATTCGCCGGAAGGCCGGCGCGTGTTCCCAAGCCTGAGTGTGCTTGACAACATCCGGATGGGGGCATTCGTGCGTTACACCAATGCACGCACCAAGGGAGATGTGGAAGCTGATTTGCAAAAAGCGCTGGAAATGTTTCCACGCCTCAAGGAGCGTACGCAGCAGCTCGCAGGAACCTTGTCTGGCGGTGAACAGCAGATGCTGGCCATGGCGCGCGCTGTCATGCTCAACCCCGACGTCTTTCTGTTGGATGAGCCATCGATGGGTTTGGCGCCGATTTTGGTGGAAGAGGTGTTCAACATCATTTCTCGACTCAAGGCGCAAGGCGTCACCATGTTGCTGGTAGAGCAGTTTGCAGCGGCGGCCCTGAATGTGGCCGATCATGGGTATGTGTTGGAAAACGGACGGATTTCTGTGCATGGACCTGCAGACAAGCTCAAGGACGATCCAGCGGTGCAGGCCGCCTATTTGGGCGGCTAGTCAAGGACGCTTTACCGCCGGGGAGTCGTGGCCCAGGTGCAACCGGATCCGAAGAAAGCGTTAAGATTGACGTTTACGTAAACGTC
>RFWA01000775.1 GCA_009922295.1 Betaproteobacteria bacterium | reverse complement strand
CCATGGGCCGCGCATCCAGCACGGGCAGGGCGTGCATGGCTTGCAAGATGCCTGCGATGGACTGGTTATCTCGCGCTGGCTTGCCCGCTTTATCGCGCAGGCTGCGAGCTTCTTCGAGCAGGCGGATGGTCTCCTTGTTCATGGACCGGTTGTTGCGCTGCGCCTCTGCCGCCAGCCAGTCTTTCAGGTCGGAGGGTATTTTCTTGATCAACAGCGTGGCATCAGACATGTTAGACCTGGTAGATAGCATTTGGATATCTAAATGCTATCTAAGCCTGGCGAGGCTGTCAACCGCCGTCATTGTCAGCGGACTTGCCATCAGCCGACTCAAAGGGAAGACTGGTGTCAGCTCTCGGGTTCTTCAGCATAATCAATGCAAGGGAGTACAACATGACAAAAGCGTTTCTTAATCGAAGGCTGGCCGTGGGCACGCTGCTGCTGGGTTACTGGCCCTGGAGCGCCACACGGGCCCAGACCCCACCTGCCACCGGCTCTGCGCCACAAGCTTTGCCCCTGGCGCCCATGCTGGGCAAGAACTGGCAGCCAGGGCTGAACCCAGCGGATTTTCTGGTCAGTGAAAAGCTCGACGGCGTGCGGGCCCTGTGGGATGGGCAGGTGCTGCGCTTTCGCAGTGGACGCCGCATTGCCGCGCCCGACTGGTTTCTGGCCGGCTTGCCGGCCACCCCGCTCGATGGTGAGTTGTGGCTGGGTAGGGGTAGTTTTGACCGGCTGTCGGCCATCGTTCGCCGCAACGCGCCGGTGGATGCCGAGTGGCAAACGCTGCGTTACATGGTGTTTGACCTGCCGGGCGGCGCCGGACCGTTTGCCGAGCGGGTGCAGCGCGCCGTGTCGCTGGTGGGCGCTGGCAGCTCGGCTTGGCTGCAGGTTGTCGCCCAAGAGCGGGTGACCGACGCCAACAGCCTGCAGCGGCTGCTGCAAACCCTGGTGGGGCAGGGCGCTGAGGGGCTGATGCTGCACCGTGCCGATGCCCTGTGGACGCCTGGCCGCAGCGACGTGCTGCGCAAACTCAAACCCCTGCCGGACGATGAAGCCCGGGTGGTGGCTCATGTGCCGGGCAAGGGTCGGCTTGAAGGAAAACTGGGCGCTCTGCAAGTGGAGCTACCCAGCGGCCAGCGCTTTGCCCTGGGCAGTGGCCTCAGCGATGCCGACCGGCTGGCGCCGCCGCCCGTTGGGAGTCTGGTGACTTACCGCTACCGGGGGCTTACGCCTTCAGGTGTGCCGCGCTTTGCCA
>RFWA01000774.1 GCA_009922295.1 Betaproteobacteria bacterium | reverse complement strand
TGGGCCTGGGCCTGGCCATCATCTTCGGACAAATGGGCGTCATCAACATGGCCCATGGCGAGTTCATGACGATCGGCGCTTACACGATTTATGTGTCCTCGCGCGTGGTCGAGCTGCACATGCCTGCGCTCCTACCCTACTACTTTCCCATCGCCATTCTCATCGCCTTCGCGCTGGCCTTTGTGGCCGGTTGGGCGCTGGAATGGACGGTCATCCGCCACCTTTACAAGCGCCCGCTCGATACGCTGCTGGCCACATGGGGGGTATCCCTGGGCATGCAACAGGTGTTTCGCTCCACCTTCGGCGGTAAAGAAGTCAGCGGCACCCTGCCCGATTGGATCATGGGCTCGCTCACACCCGTCGAGGGCCTGGACATTCCAATCAACGGCTTGTTCGTGATGGGCCTGACTATTGCGGTCACTGGCTGCGTCATCCTGGCGCTGAACCATTCGCGCTGGGGCCTGCGCGTGCGCGCCACCGTGGCGAATCGGCCTATGGCCAATGCCACCGGCATCAATACCCGCAAGACTGACCGCCTCACCTTTGCCATCGGCAGCGGCATCGCCGGGATTGCTGGTGCGGCCTTCACCACCATCGGCTCTACCGGCCCTACCAGCGGCTCGCTGTATATCGTGGACTCGTTTTTAGTCGTCACCTTCGGTGGCACGGCCAATCTATTTGGCACCGTGATCTCGGCCTTCCTGATCGCGCAGACGCAGGCCATCAGCGAATTCTTTATGGACGGCTCCAATGGCCGCGTGCTTACCTATTCCGCCATCGTGCTGATTCTGATGTTCCGCCCGCAAGGCCTGTTTGCCTCCAAGGTGCGCCGCTGATGGCCCGCCCTGCTTCCCCGCTGAATCCCCACACCGCACAGGCACACCCATGAACGACATCATCGACTGGTTCCAACGCAAATCTCTGGGTGGCTTGCTGCTGCTCGCCCTCATCTTGCTGGTGGTGTTTCCGCTGACCTTGGACATGTTCCGCCTGAACCTGCTGGGCAAATACCTCAGCTACTCGTTTGTCGCGCTCGGCCTGGTCATGCTCTGGGGCTATGGCGGCGTGCTAAGTCTGGGCCAGGGTGTGTTCTTTGGCCTGGGCGGCTATTGCATGGCCATGTTTCTCAAGCTCGAAGCCTCCGACCCGGTCACCACCAGCATCCAGTCCACGCCCGGCATTCCCGACTTCATGGACTGGAACCAACTCACCGCCCTGCCCACTTGGTGGCTGCCCTTTAAGTCACTGCCTTT
>RFWA01000773.1 GCA_009922295.1 Betaproteobacteria bacterium | reverse complement strand
CGCGCCAACATCATGGAAAAGCTCAGCGCCAATACCGTGGCCGATTTGCTCAAAATCGCCCTGGGCCAAAGCAGTCCCAAGACCTAGATCGCCCTGGCGATCCGCAAGCCCGCAATCCCGCAAAGGGCCGGTGTAATGCGTCTGGCCCGCAATTTCCGGTTTTTTTCTAATTTTCTACTGGGTGTAATTTCTTATGTCTGCTACTTCGAGCTCCTCCGGCGCCACCATCATCGACGGCAACGCGCTGTCTGCCCAATTGCGCGCCGACGTCATGCGCCGCGCCCAGGCGCTCAAGGCGCGCGGCATCACGCCCGGGCTGGCCGTGGTGCTGGTGGGCGAGAACCCCGCATCGAAGGTGTATGTGCGCAACAAGGTCAAGGCCTGCGCCGACGCCGGCCTGCACTCGGTGCTCGAACGCTACGAGGCCGACATGACAGAGGCTGCGCTACTGGCCCGTATTGACGCGCTCAACCAAGACCCCAGCATCCACGGCATCTTGGTGCAGCTGCCCGTGCCCAAGCACATCGACGCCAACAAAGTGATCGAAGCCATCGCCCCGGAAAAAGACGTGGACGGCTTTCACATTGCCAGCGCCGGCGCGCTGATGGTCGGCCAGCCTGGCTTTTTGCCCTGCACGCCCTACGGTTGCATGAAGATGCTCGAATCCATCAACTACGACCTGCGCGGCAAGCACGCGGTGGTGATAGGGCGCAGCAATATTGTGGGCAAACCCATGGCCATGCTCTTGCTGCAAAAAAACGCCACCGTCACCATCTGCCACAGCGGCACCAAGGACCTCAAAGCCATGACGCTGCAGGCCGACGTGATCGTTGCCGCCGTGGGCAAGGTCAATGTGCTGACGGCCGATATGGTCAAACCCGGCGCCGTGGTGATTGACGTGGGCATGAACCGCAATGACCAAGGCAAGCTCTGCGGCGACGTGGACTATGAAGGCGTGCGCGCCGTGGCGGGCGCCATTACGCCCGTGCCTGGCGGCGTGGGCCCGATGACCATCACCATGCTGCTGGTCAACACACTGGAATCGGCGGAGCGCCTGCTGTGAACCCGCTACTCGCCCCCGACCACCTGCCGCAGTTTGACCGCATCACGCCCGAGCAGGTCGCACCCGCCATCGACAGCCTGCTGCAAGCGGCCGAACAAGCGCTGCAAACCGTTACCGCCGCCGATTTCCCCGCCCGCTGGGAGGCCTTGGCCGCCACGCTGGATGTGGCCAACGAGCGCCTGTCAGTGGCCTG
>RFWA01000772.1 GCA_009922295.1 Betaproteobacteria bacterium | reverse complement strand
GGCCAGGTCGCGCCTTGGCCGCACTGTGCTCTTTGCCGGGTGAAACGACGACGTCCAGCACCAGGCGCAGATTGCCAACCCAGTACGTGTGCAGCGCATGGCTGGGACGCCCTAGCTTGTGTGGGTTGTAGCTGACCTCAGCTGCGCCTTGTTTGCCGTAAAGCGGTTTGATGGTGGTGTCAATATCCAGGATCCACGGGGTGTTCAATGCCGCTTGCACGCTACCCATGAGTTGGGGCGCAAGCCAGGCTTGGCTTTGCTCGGCGCTCATCCTCGAGAGCGAGCGGCGCAGTGCGTCTTCACTGATGATTTTCTTCATCCCCAGAATCTGCGGACTCACCGCATCGCCGCGCAGACCGGTGATGTGGGCGTAGCGGTTGTGGCCGGCCAGTATCGCCAGTAACCATGTGCCCAGGACATCCTGTTTGCTTGGCGCATTGGGACTGGTGTAGCTCAGTGGGCAGCTATCGACCCAGGGGCCGTACACGCCCGTGGTGGCCAAAAACTCGGCGAAGAAGGTCAATTGTGCATTGGGCGTGGCGCTGGCGCCATGGTCCCATTGCACGTGAATCCGTCCGCCCGGTGTATCCACCACCATGGCCTCCAGTGCCTGCGTTTGGAGGGCTAGTTGACGCCTTTTTGCTTCACCCATTTGGTGACCTCGAAAAATCCGTTGAAACTGGCGCCCAGTCTAGCTTGTGGCCCGTTTACGCGCTGTCAACTGCCGGAACTAGGATCAGAAATGGGACCGCTGGTGTCCAATCGCCAGCTCGAGCGCGTGCTGGGCTATTTTGAAAGCGGAAAGACCGAAGGTGCCCGGGTCTTCACCGGTGCCGAGCGCCTGAATACCGGCGCGCTGGCCCAGGGTAACTTTGTACACCCAACTGTCTTCGGTGATGTGAACGACAGCATGCGCATCTCGCGTGAAGAGATCTTTGGCCCGGTGATCTCTGCTTTGCCTTTTGCCGATATTGAAGATGTCATCGCCCGCGCCAACGACACCATGTTCGGCCTCGGCAGCGGCGTCTGGACACGCGACATCAGCAAGGCGCACCGGGTTGCGAAAGCCATCAAGGCCGGATCTGTCTGGGTGAACTGCTACCAGTTAATGGATCCTTCCGTGCCATTCGGCGGCTACAAGATGAGTGGCTACGGTCGGGAGTCTGGCATCCAGCACCTCCATAGCTTCCTCGAAACAAAGGCCGTCACGGTCATGCTCAGCTGATCAGCGCGACCTCGAAGGCGCCATGCCGCTGCT
>RFWA01000771.1 GCA_009922295.1 Betaproteobacteria bacterium | reverse complement strand
GCACTTGATCGATTACGGCGGCATTGGCTATGTACAGATCGACTGCGGCCGCATCGGCGGCATCGGACCGGCCAAACAGGTGGCCGACTACGCCGCTGCGCGGGGTGTCACCTATGTGAACCACACCTTCACCTCGCACCTGGCTTTGAGTGCGTCGCTCCAACCCTATGCTGGCTTGGCAGGGCACACCATTTGTGAGTACCCGGCGGCGCCCAAGGCACTGGCGGTGGCGATGACTCAGAACCACCTGACACCCAACACAATGGGGCAGATCAGCGCGCCCGACGCCCCTGGCCTGGGCATGGAGATCAACGCCCAGGCGGTGCAACACTACCAACTTGATGTCGAGATACGCGTCGCCGGTCGAACGCTGTATGCTTCTCCCCATTTTTAAGGACTCCACCCATGAACCAACTTGACATGAAAGGCCGCCACGCGGTCATCACCGGCGGCGCTACCGGCCTGGGCTACGCCATTGCTCAGCGCATGCTGGCCTCGGGTGCCAGCGTCACGCTGTGGGACCGCGACGCTCAGGCACTGACCAAAGCCTGCGCCGAATTAGGCAGTCAGGCCCATGGCGTCACGGTGGATGTGGCGGAGCACGCCTCGGTGGTGGCCGCAGTGGGGCAGACCCTGACACAGTCGCCAGCCATTGATGCACTGGTTAATTGTGCTGGCATCACTGGCCCCAATACGAAAGTCTGGAGTTATCCCGTGGCGGACTGGCAGCAGGTGATGCAGGTGAACCTGAACGGCCTGTTTTATTGCTGCCGCGAAATCACCCCGCACATGCGAGAGCGCAACTACGGCCGCATCGTCAACATCGCCTCGGTGGCAGGCAAGGACGGCAACCCCAACGCCAGCGCCTACAGCGCCAGCAAAGCCGCGGTAATGGCACTCACCAAGTCGCTGGGCAAAGAGCTGGCCGACACCGGCATCCGCGTCAACTGCGTCACCCCAGCGGCGGTCAAGACTGCCATATTCGACCAGATGACGCCCGAGCACATCGCCTTCATGTTGTCCAAGATCCCGATGGGGCGATTTGGCACGCCAGAGGAAGTGGCAGCCATGGTAAGCTGGCTGTGCACCGAAGACTGCTCGTTTTCGACTGGCGCGGTGTTTGATCTCTCGGGTGGCAGATCCACCTACTGACAATAAAAACCCTCTTATTTTGCTGAAAGGCGACACATGAAACTGGTACGTTATGGCAACCCCGGCAAGGAAAAACCCGGCCTGATTGACGCGGGCGGCAAGCTGCG
>RFWA01000078.1 GCA_009922295.1 Betaproteobacteria bacterium | reverse complement strand
TGCGCCAAAGCCAGCAACTTGATACTGACCGGATCGACGAAAACCACGCTTCGTACCGCATTCCTCGGGGCTGCTGCGCTGAAAAGGTGCTTGGGTTGAACAGGGCTCGCCGTGGAGACACGCACATTCAATGCTGCATCATCAGATCGGCCATTTGCACAAGCTAGCGCATCACGCCAAGCCGCAACAGACCAGTCGTCGGCAGCCAACACGTGACATGCACCATGGCGCATAGCGGTCACAGCCAGCTCAAGATTCTTCCGCTCGACACGGCAGATCACCACCAGTTTGTCATAGGTGCTCCTGAACATCTGCCAAGTTTCCTTCAACAGCTCAATGTCAGAGCCCAAGCCCAAAACCAAAAGCGCCGGCTCACCATCCAGCCGTTTCAAAGCAATTGCCAGTTCGTCAAATGTGCGAGCCAGGGATATCGAGACGCCTGCCTGGTCCAACAGCGCTTGCTCGGTCGGCTTGAGCGGACGAAAGGGGTCTAGCCAGAGGGCTGTGGGAGACATTGTGTTGTCGCAATCTTGGAACGGTGTTAGTCGGATGAACGTCAATGACCGCAATCTCTCAGCAAGACATGTGCCAAGCCAGATGTCGACTTATCGACAGCATGAAATCAAAGTGCCTTGAGGCTCGCTGGAGTCTGCAGCCAAGGGACGAAGTTACCGCTGATTCATCACCGGTTGAAACATGGGCTCAGACAAACGACAATGTCGTCAACCAGCCAATGTCCAAGCCCAGCATGTCGAAAACAACTTCTGCACTTCTTGTGCTCCTGCTGCTCATCGCCAAGTCCAGCATTGTTACTGCAGGACCTTGGGAGGATGGGTACGCCGCCTACCAGCGCAAAGACTACACCTTGGCGGTGGAGAAGTGGCGAGTGGTCGCGCAAACCGGTAAGGCTGAGGCGCAATCACTGCTGGGTCTCATGTACTTTTTTGGTCAGGGGGTCAAGCAAGACTATCCTCAGGCCATTACTTGGCTGCGTTTGGCAGCCGCTCAAGGCGAAGCCAAGGCAATGTACAAATTAGGGGCGATGCATGAAAATGGCCAGGGTTTTACGCAGGACAATGTAAGAGCAGCCATCTGGTACACCATGGCGGCCAAGCAGGGCCATCCACAGGCCAATGATGCCTTGAAGCTCGTATCTGCAGGCCTGTCGCCAAAAGATAGCGCCTTGGCTAGCCGCCTGGCGCAAACCTGCATCAAGCGCGCCTATAAGGACTGTGAATCAGTATTCAGTCCCTGAACTTTACCGTAATGCTGATTCGGCGATTGCGAGGGTCCTTTGGATCGTTGGGGTTATAAGGCGCCGTATCGGCTACCCCTTCAATTTGCGTGAACCGGTCCGCCTTGATGCCGCTTTTTTCCAACATTGCACGGGTAGACTCAGCCCGCTCCGCGGACAAAGACCAGTTGTTGCGGCCATCTTTACCTGCAAATGCAACACTGTCGGTATGGCCACGCACACTGAGCTTATTGTCAGTAGACGCCAGTGACCGGGCAATTTCAGTCATCAGCGCCTGCGCCTTCGGTTGCAACTTGGTGCTGCCCAGAGGAAACATGGCGAAATCAGCTTTATCAATGACCTCGATCCGAAGCCCTTCTTTCTCACGGACAAACTGCACCTGGGTCTGCAGCTGCTCCAGATTCGGGTTCGCTGCGAGCTGCTCTTTGACCTCTTTCTCCATTTTGTCAAAATTGGCTTTGTCAGCCTCTGCAGAGGCCTGTTTGCTCTCTGCTTTGGTCTGCGCATCGTTGTCACGCGCATTTTCGCTATTGGGAGATGGTTCGTTTTCAGTGGGCCCGCCCTCGGAGCGCGGTGTGACCATCTGCATCATGGCAGTCTGTTTGGCGGTGTAGGGGAAGCCATCCGGATCAATGATTGACTTACCACCCAGCAGCCCATTCGAGCCAGCCAGAGCCCCGATCTGGACCTGGGCCATTGAACTCGAAGGGATAAAGAAATCGGCCACACTTTTTCTTTGGACCTCTTGTGTGGCGCCCAAAATCCACATCAACAGGAAAAACGCCATCATGGCCGTCATCATGTCGGCCAGCGCAATCTTCCAGGCGCCACCATGCGCGCCGCCATGGCCAGGCATGATCTTCTTGATCACGATGATCGGCGCCAGCGCAGTCTCTGCCGGCGGGGACTCCTCTGGCGCTGCCGTGGGCACCAACGCCAGGGATGCAGCTGCTACTTCAGCCTCTGGATCTTCTGGAGCCTGAGCGACGGCGGCTTGGGTCGCCATGCTTACTTGCCACGCAATCCGTCGAACACATCAGCAAAACTAGGCTGATTGTGGTGGCTGATGGCCACCCGAGCGGCCTCTAGAATCAGGGGCATCGGGTGTCCGTGCATGGTGCCAATGATGATTTGCTTAACCACGTGGTACATGCAGGACTCATCTTCAATGATTTGTGTCAGACGTTTGGCAAAGGGCTCAAAGAAACCATAGGCCAGAAACACGCCGATGAATGTGCCCACCAGGGCTGCGCCAACCAAACCACCCAAAATGGCCGGGGGTTGGTCAATGTTATCCATGGTCTTCACAACGCCCATCACACAAGACACAATACCCAACGCTGGCAAGGCTCCCGCCAAGGTCGCGATGGCATCAGAAGCCTTCAATTCATCATGGTGATGGGTTTTTATCGCTGCGTCCATTACCTCCTCCACAGCCATCGGACTGAGCGTTCCCTGAGACACCACCATCAATCGCACGGTATCTGTGATGAGATGCAGCAAGGCATGATCTTTCAGTATTTTGGGGTACTCACTGAAAATGGCGCTTGATTCCGGTGTCTCGATGTGGGCCTCTAGCGCAACCCCACCCTCACTCTTGAGTGTTTTCATCACCTTCGAGACGCAAAATATGGTGTTTAGATAGTCCTGCTTGTGGTATTTGGAGCCTTTGAAGGTGCGCCCAATACCAGCAAACACAGCCTTGACCACGTCGGGGCTGTTACCAATGATCATGCCGCCAATCGCCGACCCCAAAATACACCAACCCTCAATCGGTGCTGCGTGAATAAAAGGCGCCATCGATCCGCCACCCACGAGGAAGCTTCCAAACACGCAAACATTTAAGAAAATAATCCCGACTATTCCGCCCATGGTAGATCCCTAAAAGAATGAGTGATTACTCAATAAATCGGTACCCAGCCCGCCGGCAAGGATCATCCGAAACCAAAAACTCTAAACTCCACACTCACCCCAAAGAACCCTCCTCAACCATTCATTGCAGACGGGCACCAACAGGGCGCTGTAATTGCACCGGCACTTCCAGCCACGCTGCCCTTATCTCAGAGGTCAGCCCCAAGATTTCATTCAGTGCACCGATGTCGCTGCGTGCGTTGGCGTAAATGAGCCGTCGAGTGAAATAGTTATAAAGTTCGTTCAAGTTCAGTGCTAAATCGCCACCCTGTTGAAAATCAAGAACCCCCTGCAGGCCCAGCACGATTCGACACGCGCGGGTGATACTCTTTCCTTTTTCCAAAATGGCACCGTGCTCAATATGACCGCGCGCCTCAGCAATACTGTTCACCAGCCCGTCAAACAGCATCTGAATCAATTCCGCACCATTTGCAACCGAAGCCTGAGACATCAAATTATCCGCCCCGTAGGACTCCATGGCTTTGAAGTTGATCCGCATTTTCTATTCTCCTGATGAGTTGGCTTACCCCTCAGAAGTCGACACCAGCACGAAAAACTTGAGCAAGCACACGCATCAAAACGCCGCGGCCCTTTTGACAAGGGGTTTGGGGGACACCTCAATCTTCAGACTGACCCGTAATTTTTTCACGATCCCACTTAACAGCTGACTGACGCGTGACTCCGTGACCCCTAGCGTCGCTCCAATTTCTTTCAAGTTAAGCTCTTCCACATAGTAGAGGGACATCAGCAACTGATCACTCTCCTGAAGTTGCCCAATCGCATCCCCAACAGCCCGCATGAAATCCCGGTGTTCAGCGATCACATCGGGCTGGCGCGACCTGTCATCGGCAATTCCCATCACCTCGTCGGTGATCAGTTCCATGGACTGGGTCTCAAAACGCTTCGCATTCCCCCGCTTTTTTTGAAAGACATCCAGTTCTTCACCCATGTGCTCAGCCAACTCCGTTTGCGTCGGTGCGCGACCCAGCTCTGTAAACAGTGCCATCTTGGCCTTGTTTTCAGAGCTATTGAAGGCCACCGCAGACCTCGGCAGATAGGACAATTGGCGCACTTCATCAAGCATCGCGCCGCGAACCCGACTCAGCGCAAAGCTTTCAAAGTCAATGCCCTTGGCCGGTACAAAAGCTCGCGCAGCCTCAAGTAAGCCAATCATGCCGACCTGAATCAGCTCATCCAACTCCATAAAAGGAGGGACCCTGACCTTCAAATGCAGTGCCACGCGTTTAACCATTCCCAAATGCGCCAGCACCAAGGTTTCGCTGCTACTTTGAACTTCCTCGTACATTCTGGTCGTCATCAGGGCAGACTCCTTAGGCTTGGTAGCGCACGAGGCGCTCGACAAAAAACTGCATCCCGCCAGCGAAGTCGCCGGCAGGGGGCATTTGAGCGACCGTTTTAGCCAAGCGCTTGAAATCGCGAGACCCGGCTGATTCTGGAGCGAATTCGATGACGGGTTGAAACTTTCTATGACTGGCCAATATCTGGTCGTCGTTTTCAATCGATCCCAAATACTTCGTCGTGTAATTCAAGAACTGGGCGCAAACCTGGTTGATGCGCCGAAAAAGGTTTTGCCCGCCCGCCTGATTTTTGACGGCGTTGGGAATGATGTAAATTTCGTTGAGATTCTGCTCTTGAATCAGCACTTTGATCATGCCGTAGGCATCGGCGATCGACGATGGATCATCCCGAACGACAATAAAACGCCGCTGACAAGCGCCCATGAATGCCAGCACCGACGGCGATATGCCGGCTGCCATGTCAACCACCAGGTAATCGATGTCGTCTTCCAGCGCACTGAAAGATTGAACCACGCGTGACGCCTGGACACGGCTCAGGGCGGCTAACTCACTCACCCCAGACGCCCCAGGTATCAGCTTGACGCCCTGCCTGGACGTGACAATGATTTCCTGCAAGGTTTTTTGCCCGCTCATGAAATGACTCAAGTTCAAAGGGCAACGGCAACCCAGTGCGATCTGGGAGTTGGCAAGTCCTAGATCGGCGTCAAACAGCATGACGCGCCGGCCCATCTGCACCAGGGCGATCGCCAAATTGACCGCCACCGTGGTCTTCCCAACACCACCTTTTCCGCTGGCAACACCGATGACCTCGGTGCGAGTTGAAACATTCATCAATGACTTTCCTTGTTGTCAGGCAAATGGCCCACGCAAACCCTTGGGGTTTGCTGACATGAACATGCGGGGCGAGGGCGCAGGCAGCTTATCGGGGGCGGGCTTAGTCAGCTTGATGGCGGGAATGTGAAAATTGGCATCAGGCACTCTTGACAAATGCGCCAACGCCATCTCAACCAAGGTACCAGTCGTCAGGTCAAACTTGAGCCCACCAGGGTCAACACCCTCACTGCCCGCTGAAAGCGCAATAAAATTATCGCAGAGAAACTCTACCAAGGGCCAAGGCTGGACCGACTCATCCAACTTACTGATCATGAGGCTGTTCCAACGAATACCGGAGACCCGAAGGGTACGGCGCAAGGTCGCTATCGACGAGTCAGCGGCCACCACGGCGTGGGCAAGGCAGGATGGGCACACCGATTGAATCTCAGTCACCCGCTGAGCCAGTTGGTTCCCAGACGTATCGATCAGGATCAGGCTATAGCCGGAAAGGGCGGCAAGAACGGTACCTAGCGCATCTACGGTATCAGCCCTGAAACATTCGACCCCCGCCTCACGCGCCATCGCCAAAGTTTGAGGCCAGGCGCCCAGTCTAAGGTCGCGGTAACTGACCATGGCGACCCGCCCAGCAGCCACTTGTGCTGCGGCGTGACTGGCCAGTCGTACCACCATCAAGGTTTTGCCCGTGCCGCTGGGACCTGCCACCAGGTGGATCCCACTTTTAGGCAGCGAGGCGTTGGGACGGTGCACCACTTGTCCCAACTGATGGCTTATAGCATCTAGCGCCTCTTTTTCACTGCGCATGTCCTTAACAGTGTCGACCAACAAGGTGCGAAGACCTGTCGGCATGCCAGCATGTGTAAAGGATGCAAACAAGTTCTCGACTTCGGGTGACAAGTCAAGATTGCTGTGCCAGCCTGATATCTTTTGATTCAAGCTCACTTCACGCCGCAAGGACTTGAGCTCATCCAAGATTTGGTCCATCACTTCACGGTCAAACTGAGACCCCGATGGGGCACTGGCTGGCTCAGCCTGTGCCAAAGAAGTGTTGACCGCCCTAGCGGACACTGTCGCCTTGGCTGCGGTGGCCACGCCAACTTTAGTTTCAGCGCCTACCAGTGCCATCTGGCTGCCGAAACTGACGGATGGCTCAGCCAGCGAAACATCGGGCCGCGCCACAGTGACCACCGACTCCGGGGCCTGCTCTTCAATGTCCAGCGCCACGATCAGTTCGGTTTGCCCACCAACGGAATGGCTTGAAATGATCAGAACATCGCGGCCATACAAAGACATGGCACGGTCATTGGCAGTTTTTGCATCGTTGGCAAGGATTCGTTTAAGCTCCATTGCGGCACCCCATTGATACGTGTAATGTTTGGATCATGTCAGCGCCTTGGGTTGTTGCCATCGTTTTGACTTTCGGCAGAGACTGTGTGAATGACTTTGACAGATTGATCATCAGGGATCTCGCTGTAGGACAGCACCACCAGATCATTCACCCGACTACGCACAGACTTGGCCAGCCATGGGCGAACTGCTGGTGAGACAACCAGAACTGCGTTGTGCCCCAGCGCTTCGACGGCCTTTGCACCTTCACGCAACGCGGCAAAAAGTCGCTCTGCGAGCCCTGGCTCCATCACAACCCCCTGGCCAGAGTCATGTTGTTGCAACACATTGTGCAAAAGTTGTTCCAAATTGGGGTCTAGGGTCATCACCGACAAGGTCGCTTTGTCATCGATCAAACCTTGAACAATCATGCGTCCCAGGCGAGGACGTACCAGCGCAGTCAGTTGATCGGGGTCCTGTGTTCTCACACTGACCTCAGACAATGTTTCCACAATGGTCCTCATGTCACGAATCGAGACGCCATCGCTGAGCAGGCCCTGCAGCGTCCGAGTGAGAGCGCCCAATGGCAACTTGGCCGGAATCAAGTCCTCCACCAACTTCGGCGACTTGGCAATCAATTTGTCCAGCAACTGTTGGACTTCATCGTGCCCGAGCAGGTCTGATGCATTCTCACGCAATACCTTGTTCAAATGGGTTGCCACCGCAGTGGCGGCATCGACCACTGTATAACCCAGGGCTCGCGCATGATCACGTTGGGACGGCTCGATCCACACCGCTTCCAAGCCAAAGGCGGGTTCCTGCGTGGGGGTGCCCTCCAAGGCGCCATAAACCTGACCAGGATTGATGGCCATTTCACGGCCAACCTTGATCTTGCCGCGCCCACGGATCACGCCCTTGAGCACAATGTGGTAGCTGTCGGGATCAATATTCAGCGCATCTCGAATGCGAACCGGCTGAATCAGGAAGCCCAATTCGGCTGAAAGCTTCTTGCGAACCCCTTTGACGCGTGTCATCAACTGTCCGCCGGTCTCGACATTAACCAAAGGAACAAGCCCGTAGCCAATTTCAAGTCCCACAAGATCAACTTGGTCAAGGTCCTCCCAACCCAATTCCTTGGGGGCTTCAGCGGCTATCTTGGCCTCAGCCAACTTTTCAGGGGAAGTCCCAACCGCCTGACGGCGCAAAACCATAATCCCCAAAGCCATGCTGCCTGCCGACAAGCCAATGAACACCAGATGCGGCATTCCAGGGACCATACCGAGGATCGCCATAATGCAAGCGGTTACAAACAAGGCCGTCGGGTTCCCCAGTTGGCTGCTTGCCTGCTCTGTCATCGATTCTGTCGTCGTCACCCGGGTCACGATAATCGCGGTGGCCAGTGACAGGAGCAGCGATGGCACTTGTGCAACCAAACCATCTCCGATGGTCAGGAGTGAGTAAATCCGCCCTGCCTCACTGAATGAAAGGCCATGCTGCCCGATACCAATGGCCAAACCCCCAAAGAGATTGATCAGCAGAATCAACAAACCCGCTACGGCGTCCCCGCTGACAAACTTAGACGCACCATCCATTGAGCCAAAAAAGTCAGACTCTTGCGCCAATTCAGCACGCCGCGCCTTGGCCGTTTCCTGATCAATCACACCGGCATTGAGGTCAGCGTCGATCGACATTTGTTTGCCAGGCATGGCATCCAGGGTGAATCTGGCATTGACCTCGGATACCCGCCCTGCCCCCTTGGTCACCACAATGAAGTTGATAATCATCAAAATTGCAAAGATGATGAAACCGACAATGTAGTTGCCGCCAATCACGAACTCGCCAAACGCCGCAATCACTTTGCCGGCGGCGTCGTGGCCGGTGTGACCATCAACCAGCACAACTCGGGTTGAAGCCACATTCAACGCAAGTCGCAGCATCGTCGCAAACAACAAGATGGTTGGAAAAGCCGAGAACTCCAATGGCTTGCGAACCCTGATTGCAATCATGATGATCAACACGCTTGCCGCAATGTTGAACGTGAAAAGGAAGTCCAAAAGAACCGGGTGCAGCGGGATGACCAGCATCCCCATGATCAGCAAGACCAAAAACGGAATACCCAATTCCGTGAAATTGAACTTCGAAAGATTGTGTCGAACGGTTGACAGCGACAGCGTGCTCATGGGTGAAATAACGTGGAAATGGCGGTTTTGAAGCGGTCGGGGTGTCAAGTAGGGTCTGGCTCGCACTGTTACGCAAACTCCATGCCACGATTTTCCGACACATAGGTCGCGGGCCACCGACCCCGGGAGCGGCAAACCTTGGCCTGACACGATTCTTGCTGATCAAGGGGCATCCGCCACCCAAAGTGGCTCACCGAGAACTGGCCGCCCGATGAATGCTAACCTGAATTTTCCCCCAATGATCACCTTGTCGCCCAATGGCGGCAGCGTAGCGCCGAACCCGACGCCAACCGATGGCGACCCGAAATCCGAAGAGTTTTCTGCCGTTTTGACCGGCCAAATGTTCAAGGCAGAACGGCAAAGTCTTGCCACTCAGGTGCTTGGCGGCCCCGGCTTGCAAATTGTGTCACTGGGCGCCAAGCTCGATGTCATCACCACGGACGCACCCTTACCAGACCTTCCCAGCCTGGCGAATTTCGCCCGCGCCCAAGGACTGGACGAGGTCGCCATACAGGCCCTTTTCGGACCCAATGTTGGCCCCAACGCCAGCCCCAAAAACGGATTCGCCATCAGCGGCCTTGGCCAGCCTTAT
>RFWA01000770.1 GCA_009922295.1 Betaproteobacteria bacterium | reverse complement strand
TGGAGACTCGCAGGTTGCTGACCAAGCGTAGTTCACCACGCTTGGGCGCCTGCCCATTCACATAATCGAACTGCGCGAAGTTGGCCGGGTACTTCAAATCGCCCCACAAGGCATAACCGTGCGCGGCCCACGAAGAGCTGCACAAGGCACTTAGACAAAAAAGTATCAAACCGCGCATGCGACAATTCTGCCCTATTACCTGCTGAAATTTTGAGGATGATATGGGTTTTCTGACTGGGAAAAAACTGCTGATCACGGGCGTCCTGTCCAGCCGCTCTATTGCTTATGGCATCGCCCGCGCTTGCCATCAACAAGGGGCTGAACTGGCCTTCAGCTACGTAGGCGAACGATTCAAGGAACGCATCACCGAGTTTGCAGCCGATTTTGACTCCAAGCTGATCTTTGACTGCGATGTGGGTGAGGATGCCCAAATCGACAAGCTGTTCAGTGACCTAGCCGGCCAATGGCCCACCTTTGACGGTTTTGTCCACAGCATCGGCTATGCACCGCGCGAGGCTATCGCCGGTAATTTTCTGGATGGCCTGACCCGCGAGAACTTCAGGATTGCACATGACATCAGTGCGTACAGCTTCCCCGCCATGGCCAAGGCTGCCCTGCCCTACCTGAGTCCCCAAGCCTCGTTGCTGACCCTGACCTACCTGGGCGGGGTCCGGGTGGTTCCCAGCTATAACACCATGGGTCTGGCCAAGGCATCGCTGGAGTCTGCAGTGCGCTACCTGGCCGAGGCCGTAGGCTCGCGTGGCATCCGGGTCAACGGCCTCAGCGCTGGCGCCATCAAGACCCTAGCCGCCAGCGGCATCAAAGATTTTGGACGCCTTTTAGCGATCTCGGCGAATGCCTCACCTCTGCGGCGCAACGTGACTATCGACGAAGTCGGCAATGTGGCCGCATTCCTGCTCAGCGACCTGGCGTCTGGGATGACCGGGCAGATTTCCTATGTTGACTGCGGCGTCAGTCAGACGGCGGTGGCAGTCGTCGAGTCTCCGTCAACTTAAAGCAAAATCGGCCTCCAGGCCCCGTGCAATGGTCATTTCTAGCTATATTTATAGTAGCAATTCAAGAGCCTGATTTCGCCTTAAACGCATGGCCATAGCAGGTTGGCCAAGCGTCTGATCTTCCCAAGGTTTACTGACCACAACCCGAGTTAAGTCGCCACACAGTCGGCAAAGTAGTGGGGTTTACCATCCGGCCCTTCCTCTTCGACCAGCCCGTGAATGTCGGTCTCGAAGCCCGGACAT
>RFWA01000769.1 GCA_009922295.1 Betaproteobacteria bacterium | reverse complement strand
TATCCCGTCTGGGTTGCCCCTGCGCAAGTGGCTTTACGCCTGGCTGCTTGACCCCACAATCCCCGGCAACTATCAAAAGGGCATTGACAAATGGATTGGCATCCTGATTGTTGTCAACCTGTTTGCACTGGTGTTCGAACACGTGCCGGCCGTGTTCGAGCTCAACAAGCACTTGTTTCATTACTTTGATATCTTTTCGGTTGGCGTATTCACCATCGAATATATTGTTCGTCTGTACCTGGCGCCTGAAGACCCGGAGTTTCAAAAGCGCGGCAGCCCCCATTTCGCCTATGTGACCAGCCCTTTTGCGATCGTCGATTTCTTGGCCGTCGCGCCGTTTTACCTGCAGGCCTTTATACCCGTTGATTTGCGCGTGTTGAGGTTCCTGCGGCTGCTTCGGATCTTGAAGCTGTTCAGGGTGATCGTCCCGGCCTACCATGAGTTCGTCCACCTGAACCTGGGCCGAACCTTTAGGCAAAAAATTCATGCCATCGTCTTTGACAGCCCCTACGGCGGCAAAAGTCATGATATTTTTCAGACCTTCATCGGCATCTGGGTCTTGATCTCGGTGTTGGCCGTGGTGATGGAATCTGTGGCCAGCGTGTCTTACATCCTGAACGTTGAGTTTGTGATCCTGGACGCTGTGGCTGTGGCCATCTTCACCTTGGAGTACTGCATGCGCATCTATTCCTGCGTTGAAGAGCCCGGCTTCAAGGGCGCGGTGTCGGGCCGAATCAAGCAGGCCAAGACACCCTCCACCCTGATTGACTTTCTGGCCATCCTGCCCTTCTTTCTGGAAGTCTTTTTGCATCACCTGCTTGATCTGCGGTTTTTGCGGGTTTTCCGGCTGGCACGTCTGCTTAAACTGACCCGTGGCAGTGACGCCACCGCCACCCTGGGCAAGGTGCTTGCCCGCGAATGGCCGGTGATTGCTGCCGCCGGCTTCATCATGCTGCTGCTGGTGGTGCTGACGGCATCACTGGGCTACCTGTTTGAGCACGAGGCCCAGCCCGACAAGTTTGACAACATTCCCAACTCCATTTACTGGGCGGTCATCACCCTGGCATCGGTCGGCTATGGAGATATCTCGCCCGTGACAACCATGGGGCGGATCATGACCATCGTGCTGGCCCTGATTGGCATCGGTATTTTTGCGATTCCCGCGGCCTTGTTGTCGTCTGCATTCAGTGACGAACTGGTCAAAGAGCGCGCCGCGCTGAAGTTAAAACTGCGCGACATTCTGAGCGACGGGCACATTGA
>RFWA01000768.1 GCA_009922295.1 Betaproteobacteria bacterium | reverse complement strand
GCGCGATGTGTCGGCTGCCAAGCAGCGGCTTGAGCAGCACTACACAGGCATTTCAACACGGCTCAGAGCAAGGCGAGAGCAGGGTGAAAAAGCGTAAGCCTGGTTTGATATGACCAAAATTATTCGCGTGCGCTGCGTCCTGCTCAGCGCACCGTATTCCAACGACCAGGATGATCTGGAAGTCATCCTGCATCTGCCGAGTGGCTGCCGCACCACCGGCTTGGTCGAGATTACCCTGGACAACGGCGTAGTCGGTTTGGGCGAAGGCTACCTGGCCGTGTTTGCGCCCCGGGTGTTCGAGCAGATTGTTGCGCTGGTGACGCCCGCTCTGCTTGAGCAAGACCCTCAAGACTTTGCGCGCCTGTGCCGCGATGTCAGCCTCGTCACGGGTTATTGGAGCCTGCAGGGCGCGGCGCAGCACGTGATCAGTGCGGTCGAGATCGCCCTGCAAGATTGCCGGGCCCAAATCCTTGGCGTACCCGTTTGGCAGATGCTGGGCGGGGAACCGGGTCGGGCCTTGAAGCTCTATGCCAGCGGCGGCGATGCCGTCGGCACGGAGCCGATGCTGCGCGAATTGGACCGCGTCCAACAACTCGGTATTGACATGATCAAAATACGGGCCCGTCACCACCAGGCCGACAAGACCATTTGGTGCCAGCGACATGCCGCAGAGCGAGGCATCGCAGTCGCGGTGGACATGACCCAAAATTTGGCCATCCCTTCCCAATCGATCAGCGACATTCTCCGCTACCTCGAGGAAGTCCAACAGCAAGGAGGCCGGCTGCCGGAGTTTCTGGAGGAGGCCCTCGGGCCGCTGGAAATCAAAAACTACGCAGCTCTTAGGGCCAAGGTGCCCGGCACGCAGATCGCCGGCGGCGAGATCGTCACGACCGCCACGGAATTGTGCGACCGCGTCGAGCGGGGCTGCTATGACATCGTTCAGCCGGATGCGACCGTCATCGGCGGCATCGGGCCAACTTTGGAGGTTTTTTCCGCTGCCCGGCGCCATGGCTGCAAGGTCTACGTGCATTGCTGGGGCGGCCCCGTGGGCATGATGGCCAACTACCACGCTGCCCTGGCAGGTGGCGGCACCGTCGCCGAGTGGCCGATCAAGCCCTACGTCTTGCGCGACGCCCTCGCGGTTTCCGGGTGGTCTGTGGCCAATGGGCAGATCACGCTATCTGACACCCCGGGTCTCGGCGTCCGGCTAACGCCGGAGGTCGAGCGCGAGTATGCTTTCCGCGAAGATGCGGTTTACCA
>RFWA01000767.1 GCA_009922295.1 Betaproteobacteria bacterium | reverse complement strand
CACCGAGGTCAGACCGCCCAGGATCACCACCGGCAGGGCACGCAGCGCCACCGTGGTCAAGGAAAACTGCACGCCCAGCTTGCTGCCCCAGATCATGCCGGCCACCAGCGCCACCACACCAGCCACGCACCAGACGATGACCCAGATGCGGTTGAGCGGAATACCAATGCTTTGTGCGGCCTGGTGGTCGTCGGCCACCGCACGCAGGGCGCGACCAGTGGCGGTTTTCTGAAAAAACAGACTGAGCAGCGTCACCAGCAGCGCCGCGATCAGGGCGGCGTACAGGTCTTCCTTGTTGATCAGGATACCGCCGTCAAACACGTTCTCAAAGGCCATGATCGGCTCTTTGGGCATGCCGATATCAATCTTGTAAATGTCGCTGCCAAACAGGGTCTGGCCAATGCCGTCCAGAAAGTAGCTGATACCCAGGGTGGCCATCAGCAGGGTGGTGCCCTCCTGGTTGACCAAATGGCGCAAGGCCAGACGCTCGATCAGCCAGGCCACCACAAACATGATCAGGCCAGCCACCACGAACGCCGCCAGCGTGGCCAGAACCGGGTTGTTCAGCCCCGTCCAAGCCGGAATCCATTCTGCAAATCGGGCCATGGCCAGCGCCGCAAACAGCACCATGGCGCCTTGGGCGAAATTGAACACCCCTGAGGCCTTGTAGATCAGCACAAAGCCGAGCGCCACCAGCGAGTACAGCATGCCGGCCATCAGGCCGCCCAACAGAGTTTCAAGAAAAAATGCCATGTGCTTTAGTGACTGGTGCCCAAATAGGCGCTGATCACTTCCTGGTTGTTGCGTACTTCATCGGGCGTGCCGTCGCCAATTTTTTTGCCGTAGTCCAGCACCACCACCCGGTCCGAGATGTCCATCACCACGCCCATGTCGTGCTCGATCAAGACCACCGTGGTGCCAAACTCTTCATTCACGTCGAGCACAAAGCGGCACATGTCCTGTTTTTCTTCCACGTTCATGCCGGCCATGGGCTCATCAAGCAGCAGCACCTTGGGCTCCATCGCCAGGGCGCGGCCCAGGTCAACGCGTTTTTGCAAGCCATAGGGCAACTGACCGACCGGCGTTTTGCGGTAGGCCTGGATCTCCAGAAAGTCAATGATGTGCTCGACAAACTCGCGGTGTCGCTCTTCCTCACGCTGGGCCGGGCCGATGCGCAGCGCCTGCAGGAAAAGATTGCTCTTGATGCGCAGGTTGCGCCCGGTCATGATGTTGTCGATCACGCTCATGCCCTTGAACAGC
>RFWA01000766.1 GCA_009922295.1 Betaproteobacteria bacterium | reverse complement strand
ATTCGGCTTTGGTACGCAGCAGTACCGATAAAAACATCAAAGGAAGTTGTGCATGTCTGAGCTAGTCGTCCGCCGTTTGTTGATCGATTTGGAAGCGCCCGTGGCTCGTCATTGGTTCGGCGGCGACGCATTCAGAACGGCTCTGTTCAACGCCCTGTCAATGAGCTTTCCCTTGGGTGAGCAATTTTTCATGGACTCGGTACGCTCGGGGCTAAAGGCTCTCCCACCGGATCAACAAGAGAAATTTGCAGTGGAAGCACAAGGCTTTATTGGCCAGGAGGCTACCCATCGGCGTATCCATGCGCTGTTTAACGCGCAGATTGAGACGCACGGTCTGGTGAACCATTGGGAGCCCCGCGCCCGCGAGCGCCTCAAGATGCTGGCCCGTTTTAATCCCCGGCATTGGTTGGCGATTACGGCGGCCACGGAGCATTTCACAGCCGTCTTTGCCGACTGGTTGCTGAGCAACCCAGAATGGTTCGATGGCAGCGAAGACCGGCTGAAGACGATGTGGCTATGGCACAGCGCGGAAGAGTCAGAGCACAAGTGCACTGCCTTTGACTTGTACCTGGCGCTGGGCGGTTCTCATGCTTGGCGTGTGACTTGGTTCAACCGCACGAGCCTGGTATTTTTCTCTGACTTGCTGCGCCAGACAGTCAACAATTTGCACAAGGACGGCAGTCTTTGGCAATGGCGAACCTGGGTCAGTGGTGCCCAATTTTTATTCGGCAAGCGCGGCATGCTCCGCAGCATGTTTAAACCCTGGTGGGCCTACCGCCGCGAAGGTTTTCATCCAAACCAATTGCACAATGACTTGTCGCTGGCTTGGCTACAGTCTAATCAGCAGGCCTTTACGGAAGTGAACGGACGCCTGACGCAACCGACCTAAACGCAATTTCAACCCACCGCAAATGCCAGATTGAATCTGAGCAAGGGGGCTGACGGGATTCGCTTAAATTGCTGGTTTTGTTCCGGCTCCGGTCTCGTTCATAGGGCTGCACCTACTTTTTGCAGGAAAATCAGGGCATGCAACTCAACTACATCGCCAACGCCTCGGTCCCTTCCTCGTCTGGGCGAACGATCTCCGTACTCGACCCATCTGATGGCGAGACCTTTGAACACATTCAACGCAGCAATGCCAGCGATATCGACACTGCAGTCCAGGCCGCGCGCCTAGGGCTGGACAGCGACTGGCGCAAACTCAATGCCGCCGAACGCGGACGCCTGTTGATGCGCCTGAGCAGCAAAATCACCGAACAC
>RFWA01000765.1 GCA_009922295.1 Betaproteobacteria bacterium | reverse complement strand
GGCATTCCGCTGATCCTGGTGATCTTCTGGTTCTACTTTTTGGTGCCCTACATCGGCCAGTGGCTGACCGGGGCTGACCAGCCGGTGCGGGTGGGCGCCTTTGCCTCCTGCCTCGTCACCTTCATCCTGTTCGAGGCCTGTTATTACTGCGAGATCATGCGCGCCGGCATTCAGTCCATCCCGCGAGGCCAGGTGGCCGCCGGCTATGCGCTGGGCCTGAACTACTGGCAGTGCATGGGCAACGTGGTGTTGCCGCAGGCCTTTCGCAACATGGCGCCCTTGCTGCTGACGCAGACCATCGTTCTGTTTCAGGATGTGTCGCTGGTGTATGTGCTGTCGATGCCCGACTTTCTGGGCGCAGCCTCCAAAGTGGCGCAGCGCGACGGCCGCTTGGTCGAGATGTACCTGTTTGTCGCCCTGGTGTACTTCGCCATGTCCTACGCCCTCTCCAGCCTGGTCAAACAGCTGGAGAGCCGCATTGCCATCATCCGCTGAACCCTAGAACTTGTTTACCAGCCCGTCATGATTCAAATCAACAATGTCAGCAAGTGGTACGGCAGCTTTCAGGTGCTCGCCGACATCAGCACGGTGGTCAACAAGGGCGACGTGGTGGTGGTTTGCGGGCCCTCCGGTTCGGGTAAATCGACCCTGATCAAGGCCGTCAATGGGCTCGAACCCTTCCAGCAGGGCGACATTCAGCTCAACGGCGTCTCGGTGGGCGACCGTGCCACCAATTTGCCAGCCCTGCGCGCCAAGGTCGGCATGGTGTTCCAGAACTTCGAGCTGTTTCCGCACATGAGCGTGCTCAAAAACCTCACCTTCGCCCAGGTGAAAGTATTGGGCCGCAGCCAAGACGAAGCCGCTGAGCGCGGGCTGAGGTATCTGGACAGAGTCGGCCTGTTGGAGCAGCGCGACAAGTTCCCCGGCCAGCTCTCGGGCGGACAGCAGCAGCGCGTGGCGATCGCCCGAGCCCTGTCGATGGACCCAGTGTGCATGCTGTTTGACGAGCCCACCTCGGCGCTGGACCCGGAGATGGTGGGCGAGGTGCTGGATGTGATGGTGCAATTGGCGCAAGAGGGCATGACCATGATGTGCGTCACCCATGAGATGGGCTTTGCGCGCAAGGTCTCCAACCGTGTTGTGTTCATGGATCAGGGCCGCATCGTCGAAGACTGTCCCACGGAAGCTTTTTTCGGTCAGCCCCTGGAGCGCCACGAGCGGGCACGCAATTTCTTGTCAAAGATATTGCAGTACTAGATC
>RFWA01000764.1 GCA_009922295.1 Betaproteobacteria bacterium | reverse complement strand
TGACCTCTTCGACCAGCGGTAACAGCTCGCAGTTGCTGCCCGAAGGCAGCGAGGCCAGCAATTGCTCGACCATGTCATTGGCCTGTTCACGCCCTATGGCACCGACGATGCTGATGCGGGCGCGGCAAGGCACAAAGTGACGGGCATGAAATTCGGTCATCATCTGTGTATCGATATTGCGCAAGCTGTCTGCGCTGGTTTCAGCGCCATAAGGATGACCGGCGTAAACCGCTTGGGAGAAGGCGCGGCTGGCCAACACAGAAGGTTTGGTCTCTGATTCCTGCAGGCTGGCAATCCAACGCTCGCGCTCGGTTTGCCAGATATCGGCGTCCAGCAACTCCGGGCGCGTCAGGCTGCGCAAACTCAGGCTCATGCGGTCCAGGGTGGCATTGGCGCCGACGATGGCACCCAGATCGGCCCAGGCTTCGCCCAACTGGTTTTCATCCAGCGCCGCCAGATTGCCTTGCGCCTGAATGCCTTTGCTCATCATCATGGCGGTGGCTTGCGCCAGCCCGCTGTTGCCCTTGCCGTCGCGCCGCGAACCGGCATCAAACTCGAGCTGAAAATCCACCATGGGCAGATTGGGGACTTCCATCAAATACACCCTGGCGCCGTTGTCCAGCATCCAAAACTGAATAGGTATGCCGGCCAACAGCCATGCCAACAGATATTTTTTCATCGTGTACCTTCCGTGTGTCTGGCACCGGGTATGGGTTTGCGCATGGCAGGTCTGGGACCGGCCTGCGGCAGTAAGTTGGCAACCGTCAGTTGTTCGTCTACAAAATATTTTTTCGCGACTGCTTGCACTTGTTGCGGGGTGACAGCCACCAGCGCTTCCACCAACCGGTCAGGGCTGTCCAGGGGCAAGCCTTCTACCCAGTAAGTGCCCAGTTCACGCGCCTGGTTGAACAGCGAATCACGCTGGTAAATGGTCGACGCCAGCCACTGCGCCCGCACCCGCTTCATTTCGGACTCGTTGACGCCGTCGCGGGCAATCTCGGCGATTTGTTCGCGCAACGCGGTTTCCAATTGCTCAACGCTTCTGCCCTTGGCAGGCACGCCGTCGAGCATGAACACCTGCGGCCCGCGCCCGCTGAAGGTGTGCGAGGCACCCACGCTGTCAGCCAGGCGGTTATCGCCTTGCGCCAGCGCACGGTCCAGACGCGCACCTCTGTAACCGTCGAGAACGGCAGCCAGCATGGTCAATGCCAGCGCATCCTGGTTGTCGGCCTGATCGTCAAATGCGGTGAAGCCAGGCACT
>RFWA01000763.1 GCA_009922295.1 Betaproteobacteria bacterium | reverse complement strand
ACGCCACACAGGAGGCCCACGCATGAGGCTGGAAAAGCGCCCTCACACCTCGCGCCTGGCCCTGCTGCTGGCGCCAGTGGGGGCCGTGCTGTTCACGCTGCTGGTCAGTGGGCTGCTGGTGTGGTGGGCCGGCGCCGGCGTGACGCAGACCTACGGCCTGCTGCTGCGCGGCGGCTTTGGCTCGGTGTTTGCGCTGAGCGAGACTTTCACCCGCGCCATTCCGCTGATGCTGACCGGGCTGGCGGCGGCAGTAGCGTTTCGGGCCCGGCTGTTCAACATCGGCGCCGAGGGCCAGCTTTATGTGGGCGCGTTGGCGGCGGTGGCGGTGGGTGGCCTGCATGGCGGCACCGGCTATGACCTCCCCCCGCCGCTGCTGTTTGGGCTGATGCTGTTGGCCGCCGCACTGGCCGGCGCGTTGCTGCTGCTGGGGCCGGCGCTGCTCAAAGCCCGGCTGGGGGTGGATGAGGTGGTCACCACCCTGCTGCTGAACTTCATCGTGCTGCTGCTGGTGTCGCTAATGCTGGACGGCCCGATGAAAGACCCCACCGCCATGGGCTGGCCGCAGAGCGTGGCGCTGATGGGTGAGCTGGAGCTGTCCAAACTGGTCGAGCAGACCCGGGTGCACAGCGGCTTGCTGATCGCCGCCGCCCTGGCCGTGGCGGTCTGGGTGCTGATGAAGTACACCGTGATCGGTTTCGACATCCGCGCTGTGGGCGCCAACGCCCGCGCCGCCGCCTTTGCCGGGGTGCCAGTCACACGTACCGTGGTGCTGGTGGCCATGCTGTCGGGCGCGCTGGCCGGGCTGGCCGGTGCCATCGAAGTGGCCGGCCGCACCAGCTACCTGACGCTGGACATGTCGCCCGGCTACGGCTACTCGGGCATCGTCATCGCCATGCTGGCCGGCCTGCACCCGCTGGGCGTGGTCGCCGCCAGCGTGTTCGTGGCCGGGGTGCTGGTCGGCGCCGACAGCATGAGCCGGGCCATCGGCGTGCCCACCTACATCGCCGACGTGATCGTCGCCGCCTCGCTCATTTCCGTGCTGGTGGCCACCCTGCTCACGCAATACCGGGTGCGCTGGAAATGACTGAGTTTTTCGACATCCTGGCCAACCCCTCGTTCTGGGTGGCAGTGCTGCGCATTGCCACGCCGCTGATTTTGGGGACGCTGGGGGTGTTGCTGTGCGAACGCGCCGGGGTGCTGAACCTGGGCATCGAAGGCATCATGGTGGCCGGTGCCTTTACCGGCTGGCTGGCGGTGTACA
>RFWA01000762.1 GCA_009922295.1 Betaproteobacteria bacterium | reverse complement strand
CGGTGGGCTCGGTCAAACGGCCATGCACGCCGGCGCCATTGGCCACACTGACTGCCACCTTGGTGCCGCCAATGTCCACACAGGCTACCGGGTTTGCGCCTGCCGGGAGTTGGAAGTCACTGGCGTCAAAGTCTGGGGTCATAGGCAAAATTTCTTGAATTGGCGGGCCGGCGCGGCTCAGGCGCGGCCGTAGACATCTTGCAAGCGAACGATGTCGTCCTCGCCCAGGTAGGCGCCAAATTGCACTTCAATGATTTCAAGTGGCCCCGGTCCCGGGTTGGCCAGCCGGTGAATCTCGCCCAGGGCAATGTCGACGTGCTGCCCCGGCAGCAGATCCAGTGTGCGATCACCCACGGTGACCCGGCCAGCACCCACCACGCCCACCCAGTGTTCGGCGCGCTGATGGTGTTTTTGCAAACTGAGCTGCTGGCCAGGCGCGACGCCAATGCGTTTGACCTTGTAGCCTGGCGCCTCGGTCATGGTCTCGTACCAGCCCCAGGGCCGCAGGGTGCGCTCGAAGGTCGGCAGGGTACTGCAAGGGGATGTTTCAGCAGGCGGCAGTGAGGTGGTCGGCATGGCAGTCGGCAGCGTGATAGCGAGCATCGGGTGGGCCCCGATGCTACCGCGCCACGCGGCCGCCGGTTACCGTGGCGTTACCGGTTCGCCCCAAGCCGTGTTCACAAATGGGCGCGGGTCCAGCGCACGATGTCGGCGGCACCCATGGCGCCGGGCTGGCGCGCCACCTCGCGGCCATTGGCAAACAGCGCCAGCGTGGGGATGCTGCGGATTTGGAAGCGGGCGCCCAGCGCCTGTTCGGCCTCGGTGTCCACCTTCACCAGCCGCACCTGGGGTTCAAGCTGGGCGGCGGCCTGCTCAAAAGCCGGCGCCATTTGACGGCAGGGACCGCACCAGGGCGCCCAAAAGTCGACCAGCAACGGGATCTGGCTGCGGCTGACGTGGCGGTCAAACAGCGGCTCGGTCAGCGCCAGCGAGTGCGCCACAAACAGCGGCTTGTGGCAGCTGCCGCAATCCGGCGCCTGGCCCAGGTCGGCCTGGCGGACCCGGTTGGTGGTGTGGCAGTGGGGGCAGACGATGTGCAGGGGGTCGGTCATGGCGGGGTCCTTTCATCGTCTAGATGGAGGCGGTTTAGGGTGCTTCAACCTATTGCTGCTGGATCAGGCCGGCGTGGCATTCGGCTCCGCGGCTGTCCTCCGCCCTACGGGCTCCCCCTTGACCTCGCTGCAACAGCCAATCGACCCCCTC
>RFWA01000761.1 GCA_009922295.1 Betaproteobacteria bacterium | reverse complement strand
CAGCAGGACCATATCCAGTAATAGTAAAAGATGCAAATGGATGTACATTTACAACAAGCACAACAATCGTAAATACACCAGGACCAACTGCTATAGCTGTAACTAATACCAACACAACCTGTAGCGCAAGTAATGGAACAATAACAATGGGTGCCGTAACAGGAGGCACAGCAGCTTATACGTATTCGGTAAACGGAAGTACATTTGCAGCAACATTAGCATATTCAGGCTTTGCAGCAGGCACTTATTCTGTTATAGTAAAAGATTTAAATGGTTGTACATTTACAACTACAACTACAATAAGTAATGCATCGGGTCCAACGGCTTTAGCAGTAACAAATACCAATACAACCTGTGGAAATAGTAATGGAACAGTAACAATAGGTGCTGTAACAGGAGGTGTTGCACCCTATACGTATTCGTTTAATGCATTACCTTTTGCAGGCACAACAAGCTTTACAGCATTAGCAGCAGGCACATACACCATCATCGTAAAAGATGTAAATGGTTGTACGTTTACAACAACTACAACAATAACAAATACAACAGGTCCAACGGCTTTAGCAATCACAACCGTAAATTCAACTTGTGGAACTAGTAATGGAACTTTAACAATAGGCGCCGTAACAGGTGGTGTAGCACCCTATACGTATTCGTTTAATGCATTACCTTTTGCAGTAACAACAACTTTTAATTCGTTAGTAGCAGGTACATATGCTGTTATTGTTAAAGATGCAAATGGCTGTACGTTTACTACATCGGGAACGGTTGTAAATACGCCAGGCCCAACTGCTTTAGCGATAACAACAGTAAATTCAACTTGTACATTTGCGAATGGTGTAATAAATATTGGAGCTGTAACTGGAGGAACATCGGCTTATACGTATTCTGTAAATGGAAGCCTTTTTGCAGCAACATTGAGTTATACTGGTTTTGCAGCTGGTACATACCCTGTAATAGTAAAAGATGCGAATGGTTGTACATTTACAACAAGTGCAATAGTAATAGATTCGCCAGGACCAACCGCTTTAGTAGTAACCAATACGAATACTACCTGTGGCAATAGTAATGGAACAGTAACCATTGGAGCAGTAACAGGAGGTACTTCTGCTTATGTATATTCATTTAATGGAGGCGCATTTGCTGCGACCACAAGCTTTACTGCATTAGCAGCAGGACCATATCCAGTAATAGTAAAAGATGCAAATGGATGTACATTTACAACAAGCACAACAATCGTAAATACACCAGGACCAACTGCTATAGCTG
>RFWA01000077.1 GCA_009922295.1 Betaproteobacteria bacterium | reverse complement strand
TACCCTAATCGGTTGCGATTTGGGCTTGAAGGGCATCCCTCTCAGCACCGCGACCACGCATGTGGCAACGGTTGGCGTCCTCAGTGGTGTGATCACAGTGACCCCAACGGCAACGACGGTCTCTGGCGCCACGTTGATCCTGACGCCAACTCTTGGCGCAGCAGGTCAGCCGATGACCTGGGCGAACACGGGCAGCGGTTGCCTGACGTCGGCCCCAATCCTCTGCAAGTAGGGGTTAACGCCAGGGACGGGCGCGGCCTCTGCGGGCCGCTCCGTTTGAAAAAGCGCTGGTAACAGCGCTTTTTTTCTGTCTGAGCTCACCCTGCCTACCTAAAGCTAAGCCAAGACGACTGCCTTATGCCACCTTCAAGTCAAGGCGACCTCACGCGCGCGATCGGCGTTCTGTTGCTCCTGCTGCCCTGGCTTAATCCATTTGCCCCTGGCCCGACCAGCCAAGTGGTGCAAAGCCTGCTGAGCCTGAGTTGTTTGGCCTTGCTGCTGCTGCTGCCGTTGTGGCGAGGTGGTTGTTCGGCACTGGTCAAAGTGGCAGCGCCGGGATGGTTGCTGGCGGCGCTGCTAAGCAGTCTGATTGCCCTGCTTCAATATTTTGGGGCCAGTCAGGCTTTATCGCCCTGGGTCAATGTCACGGGCGTCGGCGAGGCCTATGCCAACCTGCGCCAGCGAAACCAATTTGCAACGTTGACCAACATGGGTTTGGCAGCGCTGCTGTGCTGGGTGCAAATCGCCCCCCTGAGTGGGTCAAGCCGACTGTTGGGTGGGCATATGAAGCACCGGAGATCGACCGCTTACTTGTTCTCTGCGGCTCTGCTGGGGGTTGGCAACGCCGCGTCTTCGTCGCGCACCGGCCTGTTGGAGTTGTTTTTGTTGGCTTTGCTGCTAATGGTCTGGCCTCAGTGGCGGCGCCCCCTGGTCTGGCGGGTGATGCTGACGGCCAGCGCCGCCTATGCAATCGCCAGCCTGCTGCTGCCTTGGCTGGCCGGCATAGCGCTTGACGGTTCAGGCATCCTGGCGCGCATGCAGGAGCAAGCGCCAAGCTGCGCCAGCCGACTGACACTGTGGCACAACGTGTTGTATTTGATCGCGGAAAAACCCTGGACCGGGTGGGGCTGGGGCGAACTGGATTACGCCCATTTCATCACCCTGTACCCGGGCCCACGCTTTTGCGATATCTTGAGCAATGCGCACAATCTGCCGCTGCACTTGGCGGTGGAGCTGGGCCTGCCGGCAGCCTCACTTTTGTGTGGCTGCGGCGTGTGGGTCCTGTGGCGGTCCCAACCCTGGCGTGAAACCAAACCCGCGCGGCAATTGGCATGGGCAGTCCTGGCGCTCCTGGGCTTGCACAGTTTGCTGGAATACCCCCTTTGGTACGGACCGTTTCAGCTGGCCGCTGGTTTGGCTCTCACCTTGCTGTGGCTGGCCAGGCCGGCCACAGTGCCGGCGCCGCAGCCGGGCCGGTCGGCTGCACATTTGACCGCCGCGCCCGAGCTCTGGCGGCTGGCAATTGCGAGCAGCCTCATGCTCGCCGTGCTGTATGCGGCCTGGGACTACCAGCGTATTCGCCAAATCTACCTGCCCGTCGCAGAGCGGGCGGCGCCCTACCGCGACAACACCCTGGCCAAGCTGCAGGGTTCTTGGCTGTTCGGTCCGCAGGTCGATTTTGCTGAGCTCACCACCACGGTGATCAGCCCCGCCAACGCGCCGGCTAGCCAGGCGTTGGCGGAAGCAATGCTGCATTTTTCGCCAGAGCCGCGGGTGATTGAACAGCTCTTGGACAGTTTGCTGCTGCAAGGCCGGGAGGACACGCTGCAGTTTTATCTGGCGCGTTTCCAGGCGGCTTTTCCAGTGCCCTATGAGCGCTGGGCCAGCCGAAATGGACGGTAAAGGCGGTTTATGACCTCTCAGGATGTCGATGGATGTTTGGCAAAAATCGCTGTCCGACATTGCTAATGTGCTTCTCCAGCAGCTTCAATTTATCGATAGCCATCCGGCGTTAAACGGCTGTGCGCATGTCTCAGACAGTCATAAGGCCGACCTCGAGCGCGCACAATCGGCCTAACGGGCGGGGCCTTACTGCACTTATCACCTGGGCCACTGGTGGTCCAAGAACTGCCGATCAATGGACCCCGACTTGGCTTGGCGCATTGGAATGTAGACGCGATGAGAGAAATGGATCAGCAATGAACATCAAGAACAGGCTTTGGGCCGTGCTTTGCGTTATGGGTATGGCTGCCTGCGGCGGCGGTACAGCAGTGAGTCCGAGCCTGCCCAGCAGCCAGACGCAACTGGACAACCTGAATGCAAAATATGATGCCAACAGCGGCCAGTCCACCAGCGCTGCTGTACCCGGAAGCAGCACAGAAAGCATTCAGTCCATATTCATGGGGGAATTAAAAAACGGATCTCAGGAAATTATTGCGGATGTCGTGGCGTATCACCACAAAAGCTTTTTTCTGAAAAACGCCATAACAACGAATACTGCGACGAACGCGAACGGCAGTACCACTATCACCTTATACCATCCAGCGCATGGACTGCATATTGGCGATAAAGTAAGTGTAAAAAATGCGAGCCAGAACGCCAATGGTATCGAGGCTGCAAGTCTCAATAAAAGTAATTCGGTAACAGCAGTCACTTTAGATACCTATCAGCTGATAGTTCAAGGCAGTGCTAGCCAGATTGGGTTAGCTAATATGAACGTTTCGGTCGATTACCTGATAGTTGACTGCATCGGAAAATATAACTCTATTGAATCAGCTGTATCTGAAAAAATATATTCTTATAATATAGAAAATCTGGAGGTTTTTTACACCTCTTTAACTGTAGCCCAGTCGATGCGGGGTTGTGTGCCTGAATTTTATGGTGAAAATATCACCAAAAAATACTATAAAAAAATCCCGGCTGGGTATGAGCTAGTTGCGCAAAATGTGGATGCGGGCGACTACTCTATGGTCTACGGCACCTGGAAGTTGCCCAGTGAGGGCCTAAGTTCCGCCTCAGACAAGCTGTCGGGCGAAATTGGAAAATTAATCAATTATGCGGATACACGAAAGCTGCAAAATAATGGCTACACATTGGTTTCCTACCAGATCGCACCTGACACTGCGAGCAGCGTTTTTATAATTGTTAGTCTCAAAAATTACGGCAGCAATGATATTTTGATGACGACGGAAACCAATATCTACGGAAAAGCAGCGACGGGATATCAATTAATCAAAAGGCAAATCGACTATAACAATGACTTGCGAAATAGGGTTGAGATTTTTAAGTTTGCTTCACCCCCTGAAATTTTGAGTTTCGCAAAAAAGAATGGTTTTAGCGACGCTCAGGCAGCAGATGTCAAGCGCAAGTGCGATGGCAAGATGTTTTTGAGTTGCGTTCGCAACTATATGCCTTTAGCCAACCTCTTGGATTAAGTCTGCAGCGTGTGTGGTGGGTGCACTTTGCCGGGTGCACAGCTAGAAATTAAAGGGTGTTCACAAAACTGCCGCTCTTGCCCCCGTGCTTCTCAAGCAACTTGCAGTCATTGATGGTCATGCCGCGGTCCACGGCCTTGCACATGTCGTAAATGGTCAGCAGCGCCACCTGCAGGGCGGTGAGGGCTTCCATCTCGACGCCGGTGGGGCCCACGGTTTCGACCCTGGAAGTACAAATCACGGTGGCGGGCTCATTGGCTCTGGCCTGAGCGGTTTCAAAATCAATCGCAATCCGGGTCAGCGCCAGGGGGTGGCAGAGCGGGATCAAGTCGCTTGTTTTTTTCGCGGCCTGAATGCCGGCGATGCGGGCGATGCCCAACACATCTCCCTTTTTGGCGTTGCCTGCCTCAATCAACGCCAGGGTGGTCGGCAACATGTCGATCCGCCCGGAGGCGACGGCAACCCGGTGTGTGCTGGGTTTAGCCGCCACATCGACCATGTGGGCCTGTCCTTGGCTGTCAAAATGCGTCAAAGCACTCATGAAAAAATCACCTTGGTTGACATGACGGGTCGTCAGCGCCCAGTTTACAAAGCGTTGACCTCAATCGTGCATCATACGTTCCGCCCTTCTAGGAATTCCAATTGCGACAAATCGTCATGTCAAAACTGGCTCCAAGCCTTATGAAATATGCTTTTGCAGCTATTATTTTGATAGCGTTTGACTGGCTGCAAGTGCCCCTGGTGCAGGCTCAGCCGGTCGGTGCAAACAGCACACTATTGCCAACCTTGGGTGACGGTGGCGAGATGAGTAGCAGCGCCGAACGCCGGTTGGGCGACCGGATCGCGCGTGAAATCTACCGGGACCCTGACTACCTGGACGACCCGGTGCTGGTCGGCTATGTCCAGGGCATCTGGCAACCACTGCTGGCCGCGGCGCGGGCTCGGGGTGACCTGTCGCCTGAATTGCAGGATCGATTTGCCTGGGAGATCATGCTTGGGCGCGACCGCACGGTGAATGCGTTTGCCCTGCCGGGCGGCTACTTTGGCGTGCATCTGGGCCTACTGGCCGTGGTCGGTAGCGCCGACGAACTGGCCTCGGTGCTCGGGCACGAGCTCAGTCACGTGACTCAGCGGCACATCTCACGTTTGATCGCGCGTCAGGGCCAACAAGGGCCCTGGCTGGTGGGCGCATTGATTCTCGGGGCATTGGCCGCCAGCAAAAGCACAGACGCGGCCAATGCGCTGATGGTGGGTGGACAGGCGGCATTGGCCCAGGGACAGCTGAATTTTTCAAGAGACATGGAACGAGAGGCTGACCGTGGCGGGTACGGGATCATGACCGACGCCGGTTTTGACGCGCGTGGGTTTGTGGGTATGTTCGACAAACTGCAAAAGGCCTCGCGCCTCAATGACAACGGTGCCTACCCCTACCTGCGCAGCCATCCCCTGACGACCGAGCGCATCGCCGACATGCAAAGCCGCCAGTTGACGGCGGGCTCTTTGGCTCCCGTCCCGACGCCATCGCTGGAACACGCCATGATGGTGGGCCGCGCCCGCGTCCTGTCCAATCCCGGGGTTGACGGCTTGCGTGGTTTGCTGCTAGAGGCCGACAGTTGGCCTGTGTCTGCACCGCCATCGATGGCTGCACGTCATGCCGGAGTGCTGTATGCCAGCGTGCTGGCTGCCGGACGTTTGCGTGATGATGTTGCAGCCAGCACCTATCTGGATCGGCTCAAGGCCTTAGTGTCCTCAGACCCAGTTGGCACATTGCTTGCGGGCTGGCTGCAGGCTGAACTCAGCCTCGCGGCCGGTGACTGGCGTTCAGCTCAGGCCCAGCTTGACACCGTTTCAGTAACTGATCGCGACGCGGTCCCCATGCGCCGACCTGAATTGCTGCTGCGAGGGCAATTGGCGCTGCAGTCGGGGCAGGCGGCTGTGTGGCTGGCCGTGGCTGAGCGCTTGCAGTTGTGGGTGGCGGAACACCCGCGTGATGCCCAGGCCTGGCAACTGCTCGCCAGTGCCTATTCGGCACAGCGCCAGACCCTGCGCGCTTTACGCGCCGAGGCCGAGGCACGCGCAGCACAACTCGATACGGCGGCGGCGCTCGACCGGCTCAAGGCAGCGCAGGACCTGCTGCGCCGGGGGGTCAGTCTGAACCCCAATGCGGACCATATCGAGGCGTCGATCATCGACACCCGTCGCCGGCAACTGGAGTCAGCGTTGCGAGAACAGGCGCTGGAGCGCTGAGTCGATCACGACGCCAAACATCGAATAAATCAGCGATCCCAGCAGGGCAGCGCCAAAGCCACTGACATAAAAGCCATTCAGCAGACTGGCGGCCCACCAAAACATCAGAGCATTGATCACAAACAAAAACAGGCCCAGGGTGAGCACCGTGACCGGCAGAGTCAACAGGACCAGCAATGGGCGCAGCAGCATGTTCAACAACCCGATCACGAAGGCTGCCGTCAAAGCCGCGCCAAAGCTGCGCACCTCGACGCCCTCGTACAGATAGGCTACCGCCAGCAAAGCCGTCGCGCTAAGCAGCCATTTCAGGATCAGTTTCATGGTGCCTCAGCATAGCACCGCCCTTAGAGCCTCAAGTGCGCGTTGCGGCACGCCGGGTAGCCCAGCGCCCACCACCCAGCACGGCGGCCACCGTAATCAGGTAAGTGCCCCATCGCGCCGCCGTGTTTGGCAGGGCTGGCCCGTCAAACACGCTGTCGAGCATGGGTTCGTTGATGATCATCTTGGCGGCAGTCACAGCCAGCACCGCAGCGCCGATCTGGATGATGACGGGAAAACGTTCGACCAGCTTGAGCACCACTGAGCTGCCAAACACCACGATGGGCACGCTGATCAGTAGCCCGATGATCACCAGGTCGAAGGCACCATGGGCGGCCCCGGCGACGCCGAGTACATTGTCCACGCCCATCAGCGCGTCGGCCACGACGATGGTTTTCATGGCGCCCCAGAAGGTGCTCACCACGGGAGCCTCGTGCTCGCTGCCGCCTTGATCAGCCAGCAACTTGTAGGCAATCCAGACCAGACCCAGGCCACCGACGAGCATCAGGCCGGGCACCTGAAGCAGCCAGACCACACCCACCGTCATCACAGCGCGAACGCCAATCGCGCCGACGGTGCCCCAGATGATGGCCTTTTTTTGCAGCTGTGCCGGCAGATTGCGCGCGGCCAGCGCGATGACGATGGCGTTGTCGCCCGCGAGGACCAGATCGATCAGGATGATCGCCATCAGGGCGGACCACCAGGGGGCAGAAAAAAGTTCCATTGAAATACCTTTCCATGTTGGCTTAGTCAACACCGGCCGGGCTATGGCAAAGGATGGGACGAGAACGCCTTCGCGCGCTGCACGGCAAGTGCATGGCGAAGGTCTTGCCCGATGGTGCACGGTGAACCGTGTCATCTGATGAACCGGAGCGCCGCAAGGCGGCTCGTATTGACGACGCATCAACGGGGGGCTACTCCCCTTCAGACTGGATTACACCACGCCTCGGTTAGGCTTTGAAAGCCTGGGGTTGCTGGCGCAGTTCATCCGCTGTGCGACTGCCCACCCGGCTATCATCATCCCCCCATGGCAGGCATTCACATCACCGACATCGAGTCGGCCATCAACCACTGGCGCGAAAAAAGCCCCTCGCCTGACGGCTTCTCGTTGGCTGCGCCCACGCGCGCCTTGGCTGAGGTGTATGCCTTGCTGGTGTTTTACCATGAGACCGAGGCCGACGAGTTTTCCTTCCCGCCAGCCGCCCTGGACGCCTGGCTGGCCTGGTACGACACCACGCCCGACGCCCCCTGCATTGCCATCTGCTCCACCAGCCAGGGCGACGAGCAGTGCAAGGGCTGTGGCCGCAGCTTTGCCGAGGTCCAGTACTGGACCCAGATGCGCCCAGCTGAAAAGCGCCAGACCTGGCGCCGGATCACTCTCGAGGCCAGCGCCTGGCGCTTCAATCGCTACGCCGAGCGCGCCGGCGCCTATTTCCAGCGCAAGGGTTCCACGTCCACCGTGAGCGCACCGTCTCCGAGCATCAAAACGCCCTCCTGAACAGTGGCCTGCAGCTGCATGCTGCGTTGCGCCATCGGGATCAGGGCTTGCGCTGCCGCACTGGGGATTCGCCACACGGCCAGATTGGGCGGCCGCGCCAGTTTGGGCTGCATGCTGCGCCACCAAATGTCGGCCGAGCCGCTAAAGCAATACAGAACCACCTGGTCGGCTCGGCTGCAGGCCTTGAGCAGCGGTTTGTCCTCCGGTTGCCCTACCTCCAGCCAGAGCCGGGTGCGGCCGGTGAAATCTCGCAGCCATACATCGGGTTCATTCGGGTCACTCAGGCCGGCCCCGAAGGCCAGTGTCCCATCACCTTGGCACACCGACTGCAGTTGGTGGGCGTGCAGCGCCAGGGCGCAGAGCCGGATCATCATCCGCTCATCGGTTTCACTCGGATGCCTGGCCAGCGTCAGCGCATGGTCGGCGTAGTAGCCATGGTCAATGTCTGCAATTTGCAGACTGGCTTTGAAGATCGTGGATTTGAGCGCCATTACAGTCTCGCCGCCGGGCCGCCCCAAGGCGGGGCAGCCCCCTCGGGGGGCAGCGCAGCACACGCAGTGGCAAGCGTGGGGGTCATCACACCCGCCGCGCCAGGGTGGCGGCGAGGCCGGTGTAGCTGGCCGGCGTGAGGGTTAGCAGTCGCTGCTTTTCGTCGGCCGGTATGTCCAGTCGAGCGATAAAACCCTGCATCAATTCGCGCGTCATTGGCGCGCCGCGGGTAAAGGCTTTCAACTGCTCATAGGGTTGTGGCAGGCCGAAGCGGCGCATGACGGTCTGAATCGGCTCGGCCAGCACTTCCCAGGCGGCGTTCAAGTCAGCAGCAATGGCGGATTCATTGAGCTCCAACTTGCCCAGCCCGGTGGCCAATGAGTGGTAAGCCAAGATGGCGTGACCAAGCGCCACGCCGATGTTGCGCAGCACGGTGGAGTCGGTCAGGTCACGCTGCCAGCGTGAGATGGGCAGTTTTTCACTCAGGTGCCGCAGCAAGGCGTTGGACAAACCCAGATTGCCTTCGGCGTTTTCGAAATCGATGGGGTTGACCTTGTGTGGCATGGTGCTGGAGCCAACCTCGCCTTCCCGGAGCTTTTGCTTGAAGTAGCCCAGCGAGACATAGCCCCAGACATCGCGCGACCAGTCGATCAGGATGGTATTGGCGCGGGCCACTGCATCAAACAGTTCGGCCATGTAATCGTGCGGCTCAATTTGGATGCTGTAAGGTTGGAACTGCAATCCCAAACCGACCGGCTCCGGCGACTCCACGCCAGCAGACGCACACCGGCAATTCGGCTGCGCGCGCCATCCAGCCGCGCGACCACATTGGCAATCTCTTTGCCAACCGTGGTTGGGCTGGCAGTCTGGCCATGGGTACGGCTGAGCATGGGCACATGGGCAAAGGCATGCGCCATCTCGCGCAGTTTGCCGATGATGGCGTCCATTGCTGGCAATAGGACCTGATCACGCCCGGCCTTGAGTTGCAAGGCGTGGCTGGTGTTGTTGATGTCCTCGCTGGTACATGCGAAATGCACAAATTCACTGGCAGCCACCAGCTCGGCTTGGCCCTCAAATTTGGCCTTGATCCAGTATTCCACCGCCTTGACGTCATGGTTGGTGGTCTTTTCGATCGCCTTGATGGCCTCGCCATCAGCTTCTGAAAAATTCAGTACCAAGGCGCTGAGGTAGCGTCGGGCGTCCAGTGTCAGCGGCGCAAACTCTCGGAAGCCTGCATCGCTCAAGGCTACCAACCAGGCAAGCTCGACCTGCAGTCGGCGCTGCATATAGCCCAGTTCGCTCATGATCGGCCGCAGTTTGGCCAGCCGGCTGGCGTAGCGCCCATCCAAGGGCGAGAGGGCTGAAATGGCAGAAAAACTCATGCAAGGATTGTAGGACCTGCGTCTATGCCACACGCCTGAGGCGGCGGGATGCGAATGGATAGAATGACTTCGTCTGAATCTACGGTCTACTCATGAAATTAAT
>RFWA01000760.1 GCA_009922295.1 Betaproteobacteria bacterium | reverse complement strand
CGGCGTGTTGCCCGGCCCCAAGGTGACGGCTGAGATCGCCGAGGCGCGAGGTGTACCGGTGGGGGTGGATTGTGTGTCACCAGCCGCACACAGCGCCTTTGCCACGCCGCTGGAGATGATGCAGTTCGTCGCTCGGCTGCGCGAGCTCTCGGGCGGGAAGCCCACCGGTATCAAGCTGTGCATCGGCCACCCCTGGGAGTGGTTTGCCATGGTCAAGGCCATGCTGGCCAGCGGCATCACGCCCGACTTCATCGTGGTCGATGGCGCCGAGGGCGGCACCGGTGCCGCACCGGTGGAATTCACCGACCACGTTGGCTCACCGCTGCAAGAGGGCCTGCTGCTGGTGCACAACACACTGCGCGGCGTGGGGCTGCGCCAGCGCATTCGCATCGGTGCGGCGGGCAAGGTGGTGAGCGCCTTTGACATCGCCCGGCTGATGGCACTAGGCGCTGACTGGTGCAACAGCGCACGCGGCTTCATGTTCGCGCTGGGCTGCATCCAGGCCCAGCACTGCCACACCGGCCAATGCCCCACCGGCGTCACCACCCAGGACCCGCTACGGCAACAGTCGCTGGTGGTGCCCGACAAGGCCGACCGCGTCTACCACTTTCACCAGCAAACCCTGCACGCACTGCAAGAGCTGGTGCAGGCTGCTGGCCTTCAACACCCGCACGACATCACCGCTCACCACATCGTGCGCCGCAGCAGCGACCACAAGGTCAGCTCATTGGCGCAGCTAATACAGATTCAGCTGCCCGAAGGTGCGCTGCTCAAACCCGACCTGAGCAGCCTGCCGATGATTTACAGCCAGCATTGGCCGGTGGCGGGGGCGGGGAGTTTTGGGCTGACGACTCTCGGATGAGCGGAATCGACAGCGGTACATAAGCTATTTCATTTTTGCAAGCCGCGCGACGCAGCCAACTGGTAAACCAAGCTGTCTTCGCGCTTGTCCACCGCCATCACCATGACGATCAACACGTCGTCTTGAACGCCATAGACCAAGCGGTAGCCCTTGTTTAGCTTGATTTTGTAGTGCCCGGTCAGCGCGCCATGCAGCGCGGCGCCTGGCACATGGGGGTTATCCAACCGCTTCTTGAGCAACTTCCGGAGCGGCTCTTTCACCGAGCCATCCAACTTCTGCCATTCAGCCCAGGCACTAGGAACAAACTGCAAGCGGTACCTGGTTTTGCGGCCCGGCGAGGGCTCAGATGGCATCGACATCCACCTCGATGGCCTGGGCCCGCTCGCTCATCCGCTCCAGCACGGTTCG
>RFWA01000759.1 GCA_009922295.1 Betaproteobacteria bacterium | reverse complement strand
CGAACGATGGCACGCACTTCCTCGACCATGGCCTCGCGCGTCTTCCTGACGTTGGCCATGGAATGGGCGGCACTGGCAGACACGGGAATGGAGAGCTTGTGCACGCCCGCCTGCAGGGCAGCCTGGGCGCCACGCAGATTGGGCACCAGCGCCACGACGGTGACCCCGCTGTGCGTCAGCGCATGGCGCACCACTTGGTCCGCGTCTGCCATCTGAGGCAGCAGGCGAGCGGGTACGAAGGAGGCCACCTCAATCTCCCGCAGGCCACTGGCCACCAGGGCATCAATCCAGCGCAGCTTGGCTGGGGTGGGCATGGTGGCCGCCACCGACTGCAAACCATCGCGCGGACCCACTTCACAGATCACCACTTTGGGAACGGTTTGAACAACATTGGGGCGCATGGCTGATGGCATCGGTGGTGGCTGAAATTTTGGTACAGCGCAGTCTACCTGCCCAGCTCAGGGTTGACGCTGCAAGCGCTGCTCATGGCTGCTGATGGGCGCGCCCTTGTACAAGATGTGTGCATTGCGCTGGGCAATCTCGGCATGCAAGGACACAAAGGTAGGATCCATGTCCTTGGATGGCCTGGGCTCATGCTCAAAGGTGCGGTAGTCATCCACACCGCGAACCAGCGTCGCACTGTCGTCGCCCTGCTCCTGACGAACGCTGGTGGGGATATAACGGATTGCAAAGCCGATGCGACGGGTTGCCGACTCGTTCGGTGGCGAGCCGTGAATGATCCGGACGTGGTGCAAAGACATTTCGCCGGGCTCCAAGGTGATGGTTCGGGCTTGTTTTGGATCAACGTCAACCGCGACTTCCTGCCCACGCGTCAGCAGATTGTGGGGCGAGTAGGTGTCCCGGTGCGGTATCTGCTCAGACGAATGGGTGCCCGGGATGACCTGCATGGCACCATTGGAGACGTTCGACGCAGTCAGTGCAACCCAGGCCGTGACCACGTCAGGCCGAGACAGGCCCCAGTAGGTGGAGTCCTGGTGCCAAGACACAAACCCAGGGTCGTTGGCCTCTTTGATAAAGAAGTTGGTGGTCCAACACAGCAAGTCACCGCCGTAGAGGTCTTCCACCGCATCCAGTATTTTCTCTTCACGGACCAGGTCAGCCAGCCAGCTGAACAGCAAATGCGACTTGTGACGCATCGACCCCTTTAAAGGGCCACCCTGGCTTTTTTCGAAGGCCTCCAGCTGAGACCGAATCGATTCAGCCTTTGCGGCAGACATGACACGCACGGGTGAGACGTAGCCCTGCTGCAGGT
>RFWA01000758.1 GCA_009922295.1 Betaproteobacteria bacterium | reverse complement strand
CGCCGGCTACGGCATCCCCACACCCGGCATGATTGAAGCAGTGACCATGATGGCGCGCCTGGAGGGCATTTTGCTCGACCCGGTTTATTCAGGAAAAGGTATGGCAGGCCTGATCGACTTGTGCCGCAAGGGCCACTTCAAGAAGGGCGAAAACATTGTCTTCCTGCACACTGGCGGCTCGGTGGCGCTTTACGGCTACATGGATGCCTTTGGCAGTTTGAAGCCACTGTAAATCTGCCTTGACACAAAAGCTTTTGTAGCAACCATCATGATCGGTGTTTTAGGCGGCATGGGCCCATTGGCAACTGCCGATTTCTTCAGGAAGGTCATATCGGAAACGCCGGCCAAGGGTGATGCCGATCACGTGCCGTTGCTAATTCAATCCGACCCGCGCATTGCGCCGCGACCGGCGGCTATCGTTGGTGAGGGGCGCTCACCACTGCCTGAGTTGCTGGCCGGTCGTGACCGCCTGATTTTTGCCGGTGCCAAGGCCTTGGCGATGCCCTGCAACACCGCACATTTTTGGTACGCCGATTTACTCAAGGGATGCAGTGTCCCGTTTTTGAGCATTGTGGAGGCCAGCGTGAATGAGCTCCCGCTGCTGGCGGATGCTGGGTCAACAATTGGCATCATTGCCACCCGCGCCACCCTGGATGCACAGATTTTTGATCCGGCACTTGTTCGCTCGGGTTATACCGTCCTGTTGCCAGATGAGAACGTGATGAACACGCTGGTTTTGCCTGGGATAGAGTTTGTCAAAGCTGGGGATCCCTTGCGTGCTGGGCCGCTCATTGAGGAAGCCGTACAGTCGCTCCTGAATCAGGGCGCACATGCTGTTATCCTGGCTTGCACTGAAACGCCTTTGGCGCTTGACGCATTAAATTCAAGGCTTCGCGTCCATTGTGTTGACAGCACGGCGGCGCTGGCTAAATGCTGTGTCGCCTGGTGGCAGTCAAATAAAGCTCGCTTGAGTGTCCATGACTGACACAACATGGGACGAATGGGCAAGGTACAGCAGCACGGCTGGCCGCGCCCCCCTCCACCGATTGAATTTTGACCAGGGGCTGTTACCGGCTTTTTGATCGCTGGCTGTGGATAACTTACCCTGGCTTGGGCGTATCTTGAATTTGCACATATTGAGACAATGTGCAGTCTTTCTGAGGTCGTACAGAAATCTGAGTTCTAAACTATGACCGCAAGTTCTGAACATTGTTATCACGCTCCTCATGCTGCGTTACCTCACCATCCCCGTCACCCAATTTCAACAAAACTGCTCG
>RFWA01000757.1 GCA_009922295.1 Betaproteobacteria bacterium | reverse complement strand
AACACGATGGCGCTGTGGCTGCCACGCAGGGCGTAGCCAATCACGTCATTGACCTGCTCCTCACGGCAGGCACGCACGCAGCGGTTGCACTGGATACAGGCGTCCAGGTTGACTGCCATGGCCGGGTGCGACAGGTCGGCGGCGGGCTGGTCGCGCCGCAGCGCCTTCAATTCAGGCCGAACCGTGACATCCAGGCGCGCGGCCCAGTCGCTGAGTTCGCCGTGCTGTTTGGATTCATCCTGCTCGTTCCATTTGTAGCCCGTGTCGGGCATGTCAGACAGCAGCATCTCAAGCACCATCTTCTGACTCTTGAGAGCCCGCTCGCTGGTGGAATGCACCTCCATGCCCGCCGTGGCATTGCGACAGCAGCTCGGCGCCAGGGTGCGCTCGCCCTTGACCTCGACCACGCAGGCGCGGCAGTTGCCGTCGGCGCGCAGGCCGTCTTTGTAGCAAAGGTGCGGAATGTCGATGCCATGCCGCTGCGCGGCTTTGAGGATGGTTTCACCCTCATAGGCATGGACCGTCTGCTGGTTGAGCTTGAACGCCACCATTTGGGGGGCCACTTCGGACAATCGGGTCGGTGCGTTCATTCAGGCCACCTCATGGGCAAAATACTTTTGGATGCTGCGCACCGGGTTGGGCGCAGCCTGGCCCAGGCCGCAGATTGAGGCGTCGGTCATCACCACGTTGAGGTCTTCCAGCGTGGTGTTGTCCCACTCCGGCGCCTGCATCAGCCGAACCGCCTTGGCGGTGCCGACCCGGCAGGGCGTGCACTGGCCGCAGCTCTCGTGCTCAAAAAACTTCATCATGTTGAGCGCGGCGTCGCGCGCCCGGTCTTTTTGGCTGAGCACAATCACCGCAGCCGAGCCGATGAAGCAACCGTAGGGCTGCAGCGTGTCAAAGTCCAGCGGCACCTGGTTCAGGCTGGCCGGCAGAATGCCGCCAGAGGCACCACCGGGCAGGTAGGCGTACAGGCTGTGGCCGGGCAGCATGCCGCCGCAATACTCGTCAATCAGCTCCTGCACGGTGATGCCAGCCGGTGCCAGCTTGACCCCCGGGTGCTGCACCCGCCCGCTCACGCTGAAGCTGCGCAGGCCCTTGCGGCCATGGCGGCCAAAGCCGCTGAACCAAGCCGGGCCTTTTTCAACGATGTCGCGCACCCAGTACAGGGTCTCAAAATTGTGTTCCAGCGTCGGGCGGCCAAACAGCCCCACCTGGGCAATGTAGGGCGGGCGCATGCGGGGTTCGCCGCGCTTTCCCTCAATGCTTTCGATCATGGCCGA
>RFWA01000756.1 GCA_009922295.1 Betaproteobacteria bacterium | reverse complement strand
ATGGGCTGGGGCTATCGCCTGAACGTCCCGCCGCGGATGGATATTTGCGAGTTGAAAGTTGGATGACTGGGAGTGACAAGGCCCAAGTGTCGAATCGAACTCGACGTAGCCCGTGCGTGGACTCTCTTCAAACGCGAACCGTTCCGGCTCAAAGCAGCGGCGTTCGCCGCGCATCCTAGCAGCCTGTCGGACTTACGCGCACGTATTAAATGCGATGCTCTACGATTCGATATGGCGCGTTTTAATTTTTGGTGAAGGTGTTTTGATGGTCCCAAAATGCTAGATTAGGGCTATTTACATTGTTCCCCCGACTACCACTGGTAGTGTTTTGCCATGGCCGACTATCCTGAGACGGTCCGTGAGTTCCGCGCTTGGTTTCCGGACGAAGCCGCCTGCCGCACCTATCTGGAGCAAGTGCGTTGGCCAACCGGGCCACGCTGCCCGCGCTGCCCGCAAGCTGAGGTTTGGAAGATGCAGCCGCCCTTCTATCGCTGCGCCCTCTGTCGGCATGACTTTACAGTCACGGCGGGGACGCTCTTTGCTGACACGCGGTTGCCCCTCACCTTGTGGTTTGAAGCGCTGTGGCACGTCGTCCACCAGAAGCACGGGGCCAGTGCCTTGGGCGTGCAGCGCGTGCTGGGAGTGAGCTACCTGACCGCGTGGCGCTGGCTGCACAAGTTGCGCCGGGCCATGGTGCGCCCCGGCCGGGACCGGTTAGCAGGCAGTGTTGAGGTGGATGAAGTGTATGTCGGTGGCGAACGCCCAGGCAAACGCGGCCGGGGTGCGGCGGGCAAGGCGTTGGTGCTGATCGCCGCCCAGACCGATGGATCTCGGATCGGGCGCATCCGGATGGCCCGCGTGGCCGATGCGAGTCAGCGGGTGCTGACGCTGGCGGTCCAGGGCATGGTCGAACCCAAGGCGCAGGTGCTCACGGATGGTTGGGACGGGTATGGCCTCTTGGCGGACGCGGGCTATGAGCACCTGATCGTGCGCAAGGACGCCATCGTGGGAAAAAACCTGCTCCCGAGGGCCAACCGAGTGGCGGCACTGTTGCAGCGATGGTTGCTGGGCACGCATCAAGGAGCCGTGGCGCATTCGCATCTGGACTACTATCTCGACGAGTTTGTGTTTCGCTTCAACCGGCGGCGGTCGCGCTACCGGGGTTTGCTCTTCTACCGCTTGATTGAGCAGTCGCTGGCGCTGGCGCCAGTTCGTTGTCAAACACTGGTCGGTGGCACGGAACCACAAGGGATTGGGGTTGGGGGAACAATGTAAATAGCCCTA
>RFWA01000755.1 GCA_009922295.1 Betaproteobacteria bacterium | reverse complement strand
ATGAAGTTGGGCTGCCACTGCTCCAGCGCCCGCTGCAGGGTGCGGTCGTCGCTGAGGTTGACGTTATTGGGGATTTTTTCGCTGTAGTTGATGCCGGACATGGGGAGCTCCAATTAAAAACAAAGGGTTTGCTGTGGTGCAGGGGCTTAGACGCGGCTCCAGTCGAACTGGGCCTTGTCGCCCTTGCCGTAAACCTTGAGCGCGCCCTTCTCGCCCACCGCATTCGGGCGCTGGAAGATCCAGTTTTGCCAGGCAGTCAAGCGACCAAAGATGCGGGTGAACATGTTTTCCGGGCCGTTGAAGCGCAGGTTGGCTTCCAGCCCGGTCAGCGCGTCGGGCGACATCGCCACACGCTCCTCCACCGCGATGCGCAGCTCGTCGGCCCAGTCGATGTCGTCCGGGTTGGCGGTGACCAGGCCGAGGGCAAAGGCGGCGTCGGCGTCAAGCGGCTGGCCGGCGCGGGCGCGCACGGCGTCCAGCGCCGGCTGCTCGCCGTAAAAGCGACGTTGTAAGCGGCTCTGGCCGGTGATCATGGGGTAAAGGCCGAAATTGATGTCGCCCACCGCAATCTTCGGTGCTGCCGCGGCGTCGTCGGGCAGCGCCAGGTGGTAACTGCGGTCGCAGGCCAAAGCCAACTCCAGCAGGGTGCCGGCAAAACAAGAACCGGGTTCGATCAGCGCGAACAGGCTGCGCGAGGACACATCCAGCCGCGAGAAAGTGCGGCGCAGCATGCCAATGGTCTCGCGCACCAGCCAATGGGCTTGGTGGGCGATCAGCGTGGCATCGACAGCCAGCACGGCAGCGGCGTCGCCTTCCGTCTTGAGCAGCCACACGCCAATATAAAGCTCGTTGGTGCGCATCTGCAAAATAGCGTCTTCGAGTTCGCGCGCCATGGCCAGCGGGTACCAAGCGGCGCCCGCGGCCTCAATGCCGGCAATGTCACTGGGCTGCGGCGCTACAGGCGCCTTCACAGTCCAGGTGGCGATACGCTTGGCGCGGTCGATCTTTACTGACACATGGGTGTAGTGCAAGGCATCGGCCTCGGCTACGCGCTGGAGCGGCGTCAGCGCCACGCCACGGCCATCAGCGGGGCGGTCGCTCTGCGCGGCCAGTTCAAGGGCGCGCTGCTGCACGGTCTGTGCAAACACCTGGGGTTTGGCGATGTGATCGACCAGGCGCCAGTCCTTGGCCTTCTGGCCACGCACGCCCTCAACGCTGGTGCAAAAAATGTCGGCCAGGTCATGGCGCACATGCTTTTTGTCCGTCACGCGGGTCAGGCCGCCGG
>RFWA01000754.1 GCA_009922295.1 Betaproteobacteria bacterium | reverse complement strand
CAGGGTGAGATTACCAGGGGCCAGATTGACGCTGCTAGCACCCGTGAGGGCATTCTGTTTATTGAGCACTAAAGTGGTGGAAGGGCTGTTGGCACCCGTACCGGACTGGATACCGCCGAAACGGTAAGTCGCACTGCTGGGGGTGATGGTTCCCGTATAGTAGACGGCGGTGTTGGCGGGGTTGAACGCCGCGAGCCGCATGTTCGTGACGTTACCCGTACTGAAATCCAAGCTGTCGCTGCTATTCACGTCGAGGGCGAATGCCCCATTGGAGGCGGAAGCCAGGCGGCTGCCCAAGTCGGTGATCGGGTTGGTCGAGCCGCCCAGGCCGATGGCTGCTGGCACGGTCGAAGTGGCGGTGACGGTAATCGTTCCGCTGGCACCCAGAACCGCGCTGGGGTCTTCGAAATACAGCATCCCGCCGGTCACGTTGACCGTAAACGCCCCGGTGTTGTTGGTGCCATTGAGGCGCAAAGCCCCCAAGCCTTGCTTCGTCAGCGCTCCGCCGGCCGTGGCGGTGATATTCCCGCTCAAGATGGCATCCTGCGCCAGGGCACCGTTCGCGACATCGATCGTGCGAACCGCCCCGCCCAAGGCGATGTCGTTCTTGAAGTCGACCGTACCGTTGAAACCGACGTTGGAAGCCGATTGGCCGAACTGAAGCGCGGAACCGGCGGGCACGAAGCCTCCCGAACCCCAAGTCAACTGCGCCCCGGAGCCACCGAGGTCGACGGTGCGGACCGTACCATCGGAGACGCTGAAGCCACCGTGACCTGTCCAAGAGACTTGGTCGAAACCTGTGCCGACGGCGCGGTAGAAGTCGCCGCTCGTGGCGTTGAGCTCGAGCACGGCGCGCTGGTTGGTGGGGAGGATGCCCGTGGCGGCAAAGACGAGGTTTCCGCCCCCAGTGTTGGCGGTCGACAAGGTGGTCCCGCCGAGTCCTCCGGGAAGCGCCCCCGCACTACCTAGGCGCAAGATGCCGCGCGTGATGGTAGTCGTTCCAGTGTAGGTATTGCTGCCACTCAGAGTGATGACATTGCCGTCACCGCTACCTGTGACCACAAGGTTGGTCGGACCGCCATTATCGCCGATGTTAAATCGGAAGGTCTTAGATCGGTTATCCGCACCTGCCAGAGTGAGGGTGCGCGCACCTAAGCCAGGCAAAAGAAGGTCGACATTGGCGACACCGATGTTGTTGTCTTGACTCGTGCTATTATGGGTGATCGTGCCACCCCCTAGGCCCAACGCAAAGGGTCCGTTGACGGTGCTATTACCCGTGATGGTCAGAT
>RFWA01000753.1 GCA_009922295.1 Betaproteobacteria bacterium | reverse complement strand
CTGCCGAACTCATATGCAAAGACGCATCAGAAGGCATCGGAAGCAAAACCAAAAACTTTAATCGGCGAGTTGAATTTTTGGCCAGAAGGTGGTCAAAGTGGCTGAACCAGGGCCGGGTCGGGCCGTTGCAGCCAGGCCTCAAATTCATCAGCCAGCTGGGCACTGGCCGAGCTTGCCGCCTGCCAGGCCTGGACACGAGCGGCGAGGTTGGCACCAAAATAAGTGAAGTCGGTGCGGTCTGGCAACTTGCCGCGCGGCAAGCGGCGCACCCAGTCTGGGTCGGGCGCCAGCAGCACCATATTGTCCAGAAACGGTGTGGCTGCGTGCCGCCACGGCAGGTGCTTGTCGAGCCAGCCAGGCACCACGGCCTGCTGGAAGTGTGGGTATAAAACCAGGCCATTTCGGGCTGTAGGCCCCGTCGTTATTGGGTTTATAGCTCTTGATTCTATAGCGTGATAGCGCGCAGCGTAGTTCAGGTGCAGGTGGTAATCGGTGATGCCGCCGTCCCAGTAAGACCCGGCTGGCGCGCCCGGAATGCCGGTGACCGAGCGCAAAACAAAGGGTATAGAACAACTGGCCTGCAGCGCCAGCTGGAAATTTGCGGCGCTCAAAACCACCCGGCGTGTCGGAAAGTCGTCGCTGGCAAAAGGCAAGTCAGCGCCCGGGCTGGAGAACACCACCCGCTCCAGCCAGGCCATTGCTCAGGTAGGCGCCCACATAGCCCAGTGGCGTGCGCCAGGGGTGCTCGGTGCGCAGCAGCTGGCGCCCGTGTGAGGCCAGAATGTGCAGCCGGTAGCGGGGATGGCCGAGCACCCTCGCCTCTTGCTCGCCAAAAAAGGCCGCCAGGTTGTGCCCAAACAGGGCGCTGACCCGCTCTGCCGCCGGGCGCTTCTCGCCGGGTTGCAGGTCGTAATGCTGGTGAATGTAGTCATGCTCCAGCCTGGCAAAAGCCGCCGCCGGCTGCGCCAGGCAGGCCGTGGCCATGCGCCAGGCACCGATCGACGCGCCCACCAAATGCACCGGCTGTGCGCTGCTGGCCAGCCAATGGCCAAACAAAAAACGGTCCAGCGGGCCCAGGATCAGGCCCTTGGGCCCGCCGGCGGCGCCGGCCACCACGCCGATGTCGGCCGGCTGCAGGCCATGCTGCGCAATGTGCCGGCGCGCCGCCGGGCCAGCATGGAGGCGCAGGGCCTGCAGCGCCATGTCAAGCCCGCTGGCGCGCGACGACCCGGGCCGACCAGTCGATCGGGTCCTGTTGCAGCACCATGTCCACGTCCAAGCCCAGCACC
>RFWA01000752.1 GCA_009922295.1 Betaproteobacteria bacterium | reverse complement strand
TCGACTTGCCGATGACGCGGGCGCCCTGATCGGCTATGCCGCCGGCTGGCCAGGGAACGACGAGTGTGATCGGTCGGTTAGGGAAATCTTGTGCCGAAACTGTACCGGCCAGCGCGAGCGCGACTGCCAGTGATGCCATGGAAAAGAACTTCATAAGGTCTCCGTGTACCGGTAAGGGCCGGCAAGTCGTGGTGAATTGGGGCTGCGAGCTGGGTTCGATGGGCTAAGACCGTGGGCAACGCAAATGTAAACGATTGCAGATGTATCAGCGAATTCTGACCTATCCCATCTGCCAGGTCAACAGGGAGGAGAACTTTGCTTCGGTCTGGTAATCGCGTACATTGTCAGTAATGCGAATACATGAAGTGGGGTTGCCGACGATTGAAGACGTCGCGGCCCGTGCCGACGTCTCGACAGCCACCGTGTCGCGCGTTTTAAACCGGCCGGATGCGGTGCGCGAAGTGCTGCGTGGACGCGTGCTTGAGGCCGTGATGCATCTGGGTTATGTGCCCAATTCAGGCGCTAGAGCGCTGAAGCTGCAACGAAGCGGCACGGTAGGTGCGGTGTTTCCCACTATTGATAACGCGATCTTCGCGAAAGCTATCGACGCACTGCAACAGAGACTCGCCGATTCAGGTCGGCAGTTGCTGATCGCGACCAGTAATTACGACCCGCAGGTTGAAATGCGTCAAGCGATCAATCTGGCCCGAAGCGGCGCGGATGCCTTGGCGCTCTGCGGCAATAGCCAAAGTCCGGAGTTGTTACAGTTCCTGCGCCAACGGGAGCTAAAGACCGTGCACGCCATGACGATTAGCGCGGAGCCGGATCGGGTCTGTGTCGGCTACGACAACGCTTCTGCCATCGGGAAGGCGGTGCGTTACCTGCTGGACCTTGGGCACCGTCGTTTCGGGATGTTGGCGGGCATCACCCTGCACAATGACCGTGCCGCGGGCCGGGTGGCCGGTGTGCGCGAGGCACTGGCCCTGGCAGGCCTGCAGTTGGATCCCCGTTGTGTGATCGAAATGCCCTACTCCTTGGAACGAGCGCGTGAAGGCTTTCGTAGGCTGATGCAAGCGCCCCAGCCACCAACCGCCGTGCTGTGCGCCATCGACGTGCTGGCTATTGGTGCGCTGCTGGAGGCCGCGACTCTGGGGATCGAGGTGCCCCGGCAGGTTTCGGTGACCGGTTTCGACGACCTGGAAATGGCGCGCCATATCCAACCGTCCCTGACGACCATGCATGTGCCGACTGAACGAATGTGGCATATGGTGGCGGACCGGATCATCGCCA
>RFWA01000751.1 GCA_009922295.1 Betaproteobacteria bacterium | reverse complement strand
TTGGTCGATTTTTCGCCGGCAAACACCTCCATCCAGTGGATCTTCTTTTTACCGCCGTAGGCCTTGGCCACCGCCGCGTCCACCACCTTGAGCATCACCGGGGTGATGTCCAGCCCAGTGCCGTCGCCTTCGATGTAGGGAATGATCGGCTCGTCTGGGACATTGAGGGACATGTCCGCGTTGACGCTGATTTTGTGGCCTTGGGTAGGGATCTTGATGTGCTGGTACATGGCAGTGCCTTTGTAGGAATGGCGAGTTGGTTGTCTGCGGGGCCGGGCCAAGCGAGATGACCGGTCTGCCGCTGAGGTCATTTTAGTCCGCTTTACAAGTTGATAAACCAGCGGTTTGGCCCTCCTTGAGGTAACCTATGCGCTTGCTCGAAAGCCCCACCATGTCCAGCCACCCCATCATCGCCATCAAACCCCTGGGCTTCACCTGGGACACCGTCGACCCTTTTCTGTTTTGCGCCTACCACGACGACGCTTACCCAGTGGCCAATGCGCAGATGGCGCCCCATGCCTCACTGGCCGGCCGCGACATCGGCCAGGATTTCAGCCGCAAGGACGGCTGGAGCATGTACCACGGCCGTTCGGTGCCGGGTTTCCCGTCGCACCCCCACCGTGGGTTTGAGACGGTGACCATCGTGCGCAAAGGGCTGATTGACCACTCGGACTCTTTGGGCGCTCGGGCCCGCTTTGGCCAGGGTGATGTGCAGTGGCTGACCGCCGGCCAGGGCGTGGTGCATTCGGAAATGTTTCCGCTGCTCAATACCGCAGCGCCTAACCCTCTGGAGTTGTTCCAGATCTGGCTCAACCTGCCGGCAGTGAACAAGATGGCAGCGCCCTACTTCACCATGTTTTGGGCCGACCGCATCCCCCGCGCGACCCTGGCCGACGATGATGGCCGTGAGACTGAGGTGGCGGTGATTGCCGGCCACCTGCCGAGTGCCAACGCGCCACTGGCGGCGCCACCGGCCTCTTGGGCGGCGCAGGCCGATGCCGATGTGGCCATCTGGACGCTGCGCATGGCACCCGGCGCCCGCTGGACCCTGCCGCCAGCGGCCACTGCAGCCACCCGGCGCCATTTGTATTTCTTCAAGGGCGGTTCGGTTGAGGTGGCTGGCCACCCGGTCCGCCAGCACGGCGCGATCGAGCTGCGTGGTGATGCGACAGTTGAACTGGTCAACGGCGACAGCGAGAGCGAGTTTTTGCTGCTGCAAGGCCGTCCGATCGGCGAACCGGTGGCGCAGCATGGGCCGTTTGTCATGAACACCCGGGCCGAGATCATGCA
>RFWA01000076.1 GCA_009922295.1 Betaproteobacteria bacterium | reverse complement strand
CACGGAGTTGACTAGAAACACCCGCGAGATACTGGACCGAGTGGTCACTCGGGGAGAGATCGTCACAATTGAGCGCAACCACACCATGATCGCTCAAATCATGCCCCCGCTGAAGACCATGACAGCCTCTCAAGCTCTGGCCGGCTTGGTATTTCCAATCATGACACCGCAGCAAGCGAACTCCTGGCTTCAGGAAAGCAAAGATGGTTTTGGCAATACGGTGCCTGATCCATGGGCATGATTTTCGATAGCTGTGTTTGGGTAGGCCTGTCGTCCAACCAAGTGGACGCCCAAGCGGTCATCGAAGCGGCGGGGGATCAGCCCGTATTCACATCCGCAATCTCCATCGGCGAGCTAAGTTTTGGCGTGCATGCATGCGCAGATGTGACGGTGCGTTCCATGCGCGCAGCTTTCCTGCGCCAAGTTGAAAGTCGACCGGTTTTGGAAATTTCCAGGCACACGGCTGCAGCCTTCGGCTTGCTTGCCGCCGCAGTAAAGCAGAGCGGGCGCTCACCACGTCCGCGCTACAACGATCTATGGATAGCAGCCCAAGCCATTGAGAATGGGTACACGCTATTGACACTCAACACCGGGGACTTCGCTAACCTACCAGGATTGCGGATCTCAACGCTCTTACCGAAGTGACCATACCCGCAGAAAATGCATCCCTTGCCCAGTGGATGTACGAGTCAACAACCTCGATGAATTGCTCAGTAATTGACCGACCCGTTCGCCATTACGGATTTGTGTGGACGACAACCCTTGACGATCACGTGGCCGCCCGCTGCAACCTGTCCCGAACCCCCGCCCATTTGGGTGCATCGGGTGGTGTCTCAACCCAGATTTCGGTCACTCCCGTGCTGTCGAGCTCGCGAAGTACGGCAAACAATTGCTGCGCAGCCTCGGCTGCGGTCTGCGGCATGACTCGCCACGGAGGCGGTGCGCACGCCGCCCGGTCCATCTGCACCAAGGTGCGGGCGTAAACCGCCACCTCAGCCGTTTGGGCAGCTTCATCCCGCAGTGCTGCCTGCAGCCCTTCCGCCGAGAACAACCGCACCCGCGCCCGGGGCGCATAGTGCGATGCCAGCGTTCCGGAGGCGCGCGGCGCGGCCGGTACTCCATCGGCCAGGTCCTGAGGCAGCAGCACGGCTTGGCCGCAGGCAGCTGCTAATTCAGCCGGCATGATGGCACCTGGGCGCAGCAGCACAGGCTGGCCTCGCGTGCAATCGACGATGGTGGACTCGATGCCCACTGCGCACGGGCCGCCATCCAGCACCAGCAGATCGGGGCCAAACTCTTCCCGTACATGAGCCGCGGTGGTCGGGCTGACCCGGCCAAACCGGTTGGCGCTGGGCGCGGCCAGCCCATGCACCGGCGGAACCAGGTCGGCACAGGCTGTCAGAACAGCCTGTGCCACCGGATGCGCCGGGCAGCGCAGGCCGATGGAATCCTGCCCCCCCGCCGCCGCCGCCGCCACACCCGATCGGCGCGGCAAGATCAGCGTCAACGGCCCTGGCCAAAAGGCCTGCATCAGGGCTTGGGCAAAAGCCGGCACCTCTGCGGCAAAATGGGCAGCGGCGGCGGCATCGATCACATGAACGATGAGTGGGTGGTCGGCCGGTCGGCCTTTGGCGGCAAAAATCTTTGCCACTGCCGCTGCGTTGTCGGCGTCCGCTGCCAGGCCATAAACGGTTTCGGTCGGCAGACCCAGCAGGCCACCGGCGCCCAGCGTATCAGCCGCAGCCCCAATGGACGCAGCGGCCTGACCAAGCAGAATCATGGTGCCGACCAACCCGGTAGTGGCTCAATCCCCAGCACACGGCAGGCCACCAGGGCCTTGGCCTGAACCTGGGCCACCGTGGCCGCAGTCAGGGTCAGATGTCCCATTTTGCGGCCTGGCTTGGGCTGCAGCTTGCCGTACAGGTGCAGGTGCGCCCCAGGCAGCGCCAGCACCTGCGCAAAATCCGGACTTCCTTGCAGCCACAGGTCACCCAGCAGGTTGAGCATGATGGCCGGGCTGTGCAGGCGCGGCGCGGCCAAAGGCAGCCCCACCAGGGTGCGCACCTGCAACTCAAACTGCGACACATCACAGGCGTCCAGTGTGTAGTGACCGCTGTTGTGCGGGCGGGGCGCCATCTCGTTGACGATCAGCGTGCCATCTTGCAGCACAAAGAACTCGACGCACAGCACACCCACGTAGGACAGGCCATTCGCTATCGATTTTGTAGCTTCAATCGCTTGCTGCGCAAGGGCTGGTGGCAGATTTCCTTCATAGGCCGAGGTAATGGCCAGGATGCCGTCGCGGTGCAGGTTGGCCTGCGGTGGGTAGTGCACCAGGGTGCCGTCCCAGCCACGCGCCACGATCACCGACAGCTCGGCCTGTAGCGGCAGCAGCTGTTCCAGCACGCAGGGCACGTGCTGCAGGTTGGCCCAGGCCGCCGTCAGCTCGGCCCGGGTGCGCACCCGCACCTGGCCGCGGCCGTCGTAACCCAGCCGCGCCGTCTTCAGGATGCCGGGCAGCAGGGTGTCGGCCACGGCAGCCAGGTCGTCCTCGGTCTGCAGCACGGCGTAGGGCGCGCAGGGAACGCCACAGCGCACAAAATGCGCTTTTTCCTTGATGCGGTCCTGAGCAATGGCCACGGACTCTGCACCCGGGGCTACCGGCAGGCGCGCCCCCAAGGTGCGCAGGGCAGGTGCGGGCACATTTTCAAACTCGGTGGTGATGGCGGCGCAGCGCTCCATCAGCTGCGCCAGTCCTGGCTCATCCAGGTAGTCGGCCTGGATGTGGCAATGGCTGACCAGGCCAGCCGGGCTGGCCACGTCAGGGTCAAGCACCGCAGTGAAATAGCCCATGCGCTGGGCTGCGTGCGCAAACATGCGGCCGAGCTGGCCGCCGCCCATCACGCCCAGCGTGGTTGGCTGGCCCGTGCTGGCGCCACCGGGCAGGATCACAGGCAAGCTCATAACACCGGGGGCAGGGTCATGCCACGCGCCAGCCGGGTTTGCTCAGCACGGTAGGCGTCCAGGCGCTGGCGCAATTCGTCGTCATGTTGCGACAGCATGGCCACGGCAAACAGCGCCGCGTTGGCAGCGCCGGCTGCCCCAATGGCAAAGGTGGCCACCGGCACGCCTTTGGGCATTTGCACAATGCTGTGCAGCGAATCCACCCCGCTCAGGTGCTTGGACGGCACTGGCACACCCAGCACCGGCACCGTGGTTTTGGCGGCCAGCATGCCGGGCAAGTGCGCCGCGCCCCCGGCGCCGGCAATGATGGCGTGCAGGCCATTTGCCCGCGCCGACTCTGCGTAGGCAAACATCTCGTCAGGCATCCGGTGCGCCGAAACCACCCGGGCCTCATGCCCTATGCCGAACTGTTGGAGAATATGCACTGCGTGCTGCATCGTGTCCCAGTCGGAACTCGAACCCATCACCACGCCTACTTGGATGTTTTTCATAGTGCTGGGGATGTCAGGTCGCTGCGCTGTTGTCCGCCGCCTGACGCTCTGCCCCAAGAAGTTGACAGTCTTGAATTTTACTAACTTACCCCGAGCTGATTGCCATGATGAATGTGACCGTTGAAAACTTCGATGCCGAGGTGATGGATGCCTCGATGCACACCCCCGTGCTGGTGGACTTCTGGGCCCCCTGGTGCGGCCCCTGCAAGGTGATCGGCCCGCTGCTGGAGAAGATCGAGACCGAGTATGGCGGCCGCTTCAAGCTGGTCAAGATTGACTCCGACCAGGAGCAGGAGCTGAGCCAGGCCTTTGGCATACGCAGCATTCCGACCTGTGTGCTGATGGTGGGCGGCAAGCCAGCCGACGGCTTCATGGGCGCCCAACCTGAGGGCCAGATCAAGGCCTTTCTGGACAAACACCTGCCGCCGGCCGACGTGCTGGAGGCCGAAGTCACGACCGTCGAGATCAGCGATGCGCCCGACGCCGATGACCCGCAAACCCGCCTGCACGAACTTCAACAGGCCGCGCTGCTGGCGCCCGAGGACGAGACCGCCCGCTTTGACTACGTCAAGCTGCTGCTGCAACTGGGCCAACTCGACGACGCGCGCAGCGCCTTTGCCCCGGCCGCACCCAAGGCCGGGCTGGTGCGCCGCTTTGAGGCTTTACAGCGCTGGTTCAGCGCTATTGAATTTGCAGCAAACTATCCAGATTTGACGGGGGCTAGTGCCGAATTTGATGCCAAAATTGCGGCAAGCCGGCGCGACTTCGAGGCCCGCTTTGGCAAGGCCCAGCTGGCCATGGCCGCGCAAGACTGGACGGCCGCGATGGACGAGCTGTTAGAGATCCTGATGCGCGACAAAGCCTGGTCCGAAGACCTGGCACGCAAAACCTACATCGCTATTTTGGAACTGATCGAGCCGCCCAAGGTCAAGGTCGCCGACGGGCAGATTCCCCCGGTCGACCCAACGGTCGCCACCTACCGGCGGCGCCTGAGCAGCGTGGTGCTGAGCTGAGGCGGCCGAGCGTCAGGGCGCGCTGAGCCGCAGCCAGGCCTCTTGGTACTTGGCGGCGGTGCGGGCAATCACCGCATCGGGCACGCGCGGTGCGGGCGGGGTTTTGCTCCAGGGCTTGCCGTCCACCTGGGCCTGTTCCAGCCAGTCGCGCACAAACTGCTTGTCATAGCTGGGCGGGTTGGTGCCGGCTTGGTAGCTCTCGGCCGGCCAGAAGCGTGAGGAGTCGGGCGTCAGCACCTCGTCCATCAGCGTCAAGGTGCCGTCCGCGTCCAGGCCGAACTCGAACTTGGTGTCGGCGATGATGATGCCCTTGGTGGCGGCAAACTCGCTGGCTGCCTGGTACAGGCGCAGGCTGATGTCGCGGATGCGGGTGGCCAGGTCGGCGCCGATCATGGCCACGGTCTGATCAAACGTGATGTTTTCGTCGTGCTCGCCCACCGCCGCCTTGGCTGCTGGTGTGTAGATGGGCGCGGGCAGTTTGGAGGCGTTTTGCAGCCCCGGCGGCAGCGCCACGCCGCAGACCGCCTGGTTGCGCTGGTACTCTTTCCAACCACTGCCGGCCAGGTAACCCCGCACCACCGCCTCCACCGGCAGCGGCTTGAGCCGCTTGACCAGCATGGAGCGGCCCGCCACCTGCGGCGCTTCAGCCGGCGTGACCACGCTTTCCGGCGCCTGGCCAGTCAGGTGGATGGGGCAAATGGCCAAACCCTTGGGGCCGAGCTTGTCAAACCAGAACAGCGCCATCTGTGTCAGCAGCACGCCCTTGCCCGGGATCGGCTCGCCCATGATGACGTCAAAGGCGCTTAAGCGGTCGCTGGCCACCATCAGGATGCGGTCGTCCCCAACTGCGTAGTTGTCACGCACCTTGCCCCTCGCCAGCAGCGGCAGGGAACTCAGCATGGAGGTGTGCAGGGCAGCGCTCATTGGGCCTTCAAGTCACCACTTGGGCCAGTTCGCCACGGCTGTACTGGCCGGCCACCACCGACAGGGCATGGCCCTTGATCTTGCCGGCCTGACCCTCGCAACCAAACTCGATGTAGCGCTGCTTGCAGATCCGTTTGGCTGCTTCGCGGGCCGGCTTGAGCCATTCACGCGCGTCGAACTTGTCCGGGTTCTCAGCCAGGAATTGGCGCACCGCCGCCGTCATGGCCAGCCGGATGTCGGTGTCGATGTTGATCTTGCGCACGCCGAATTGGATCGCCTTCTGGATTTCTTCCACCGGCACGCCGTAGGTTTCCTTCATGTGGCCGCCAAACTGGTTGATGATGGCCAGCAGATCCTGTGGCACGCTGCTGGAGCCGTGCATCACCAGATGGGTATTGGGAATGCGCCGGTTGATTTCCTTAATGCGCTCAATCGCCAGGATGTCGCCAGTGGGTTTTCGGGTGAATTTGTAGGCGCCGTGGCTGGTGCCGATGGCAATCGCCAGCGCGTCGAGCTGGGTGCGCTGCACAAAATCAGCCGCCTGCTCAGGGTCGGTCAGCAGCTGCTCGCGCGTCATGGTGGCGTCGGTGCCGTGGCCGTCTTCCTTATCGCCCTTCATGGTCTCTAACGAGCCCAGGCAGCCCAGCTCGCCCTCGACCGTGACGCCCAGCGCATGCGCCATGTCCACCACCTGCCGCGTCACCTCGACGTTGTAGTCGTAGCTGGCGATGGTTTTGCCGTCGGCCATCAGCGAGCCGTCCATCATGACCGAGCTGAAGCCCAGGCCGATGGCGCCCTGGCACACCGCCGGGCTTTGGCCGTGGTCCTGGTGCATGACCAGCGGAATGTGGGGGTAGCTCTCGATCGCTGCCGCGATCAGGTGCTTGATGAAGGCCTCACCCGCGTACTTGCGGGCACCGGCGCTGGCCTGCAGGATCACCGGTGCGCCCACCTCGTCGGCGGCCTGCATCACGGCCTGCACCTGCTCCAGGTTGTTGACGTTGAAGGCTGGAATGCCGTAGCCGTGCACGGCCGCATGGTCCAGCAGTTCGCGCATTGAGACGAGTGCCATGGGTGGATTCTCCGGGGAAAGTTGGTAACCTCTTGGTAACCGACAATTTTAGTCTGCGGAGACTCCCTGGGGGCTTACGACACCTGACAGATTTTCAGCATGTTGGTGCCGCCGGGCGAGCCCATGGGCTCCCCGCAGGTGATGGCGTAAATGTCACCCGACTGCACAATGCCCCGCGATTTAAGGTGATTTTCAGCCTCGGTCAGGGCGGTGTCACGGTCGGTGCTGCTGTCCATGAGCAGCGGCCGCACATTGCGGTACAGCGTCATGCGGCGCTGGGTGGCCACCTTGGCCGTCAGGGCGTAGATGGGCACGTGCACCAGATGCCGGCTCATCCACAGCGCGGTGGAGCCGCTCTCGGTCATGGCCACAATCGCCTTGGCACCCAAATGGTGCGCCGTGAACAGTGCGCCCATAGCGATCGATTGATCAATTCGGCTGAAGGTCTTGCCGGTGAAGTCGGCATCCAGCAGAACGCTTTCATGGCCTTCGGCCGCGTGGCAAATCTTGGCCATCTCGATCACGGTCTCCAGCGGGTACTTTCCGGCCGCGGTCTCGGCCGACAGCATCACGGCGTCGGTGCCGTCCAAAACCGCATTGGCCACGTCACTCACCTCAGCCCGTGTGGGTACCGGGTTGGTGATCATGGACTCCATCATCTGCGTGGCGGTGATCACCACGCGGTCGTGTTCGCGCGCCAGTTTGATCATGCGCTTTTGCAGCCCTGGCACGATGGCATTGCCCACTTCCACCGCCAGGTCGCCGCGCGCCACCATGATGCCGTCGCTGGCCAGCAGAATCTCAAGCAGCTTGGGGATGGCCTCGGCCCGCTCGATCTTGGCAATCAAGCCCGGCTTGTGGTTGAACTCGGCCGCTGCCACATTGCACAATTGGCGCGCCATCTCCATGTCGGTGGCACTTTTGGGGAAACTCACCGCCACATAGTCGGCCTGAAAGCTCATCGCGGTGCGGATGTCGTCCATGTCCTTGGCGGTCAGAGCTGGTGCGGTCAGACCGCCGCCCTGCTTGTTGATGCCCTTGTTGTTGGACAGCTCGCCGCCGAGCTTGACCGTGGTGTGGACCGCCTCACCGCGCACCGCATCGACCGTGATGACGATCAGGCCGTCGTTCAGCAAGAGCACGTCACCTGCCTTGACTTCACGCGGCAGGGCCTTGTAATCCAGGCCCACAGCGTCAATGTCGCCGAGTTCGACCCGGGCCGCGTCCAGCACAAATTTTTGCCCTGGCACCAGCATCACACGCCCTTCGGCAAACTTGCTGAAATTGAGCCGCACCACATTGACACCGGCCCGGATCATTTGCTCCAGCAGGGCGGGATCGCTGGAGGCGGGGCCCAGGGTGGCAACGATTTTGGTGGCGCGACGGGGCATGGTAGGTCTCTCGGTGTAATTTAGTTTCGATTTTCACATGGAACCAGTTACATCACCACGACAGTTTGCAGCCCGGCAAGCCGCTGCGCCGGTCAATCGGCCTGGTTCACGTAGGTCTGAATGTCGCCCAACAGGCGCTGCAAGGCAGGGCCAATCGCCGCGTACTCCGTTTCCAGCACCTCAGCTGGCTGGCTTTTACTCAATTGCTCCAGGCGCAAGACATCGGCCACCAGCGCGTCGCTGCCAAAAATCGGCAGGTAACCCTTGATGCCGTGCAAACGCCGGCCGGCAGCGCTCACATCCCCCGCCGCCAGTTCACGACCAATGGCCGGCACGTCCTCAGCCAGGCTGATCAAGGCGGTGTTCAGGACCATCTTCAGCGCCTCCGGCGAGCCCATCATGCTGATGCCACGCTCGGCATCGAGCTGACTGCCCAATGACTTTGGCTGTGAAAGGTTTGGCGTCATGGTGAGTCTGATCAATAAAGCGCCGAGCTTGGCGCCCTAGGCGAGCGCCCTGCGGCTGAGGATTTCAAAGGCCGGCAGTGTTTTGCCTTCCAGCACCTCCAGGAAGGCGCCGCCGCCCGTCGAAATGTAGCCGATCTGTTGCTCGATGCCGTACTTGGCAATGGCCGCCAGTGTGTCGCCACCACCGGCAATCGAAAACGCACTCGACGCGGCAATGGCCTGGGCAATGGTTCGGGTGCCTTGCTCAAAGGCGGCAAACTCAAACACGCCCACCGGGCCGTTCCAAACGATGGTGCCAGCCGTTTTGAGCTGGGCCGCCAGCCTCGCGGCGGTCTGCGGCCCGATGTCAAGAATCAGGTCGTCGTTTTCCACCGCATCGGCGGCCTTGACGGTGGCCGGGGCGTCTGCAGAAAAGGTTTTGGCAGTGACCACATCGCTTGGGATCGGGACCGAGGCGCCGCGCGCGCTCATGGCGGCCATCACCGCGCGTGCCTGGGGCAGCAGGTCGGGCTCGGCCAGACTTTTACCAATCTTCAGGCCAGCGGCCAGCATGAAGGTGTTGGCAATGCCGCCACCGACGATCAGCTGGTCCACCTTGTCGGCCAGGCTTTGGAGGATGGTGAGTTTGGTCGACACCTTGGAGCCGGCCACGATCGCCACCAGCGGACGGCGCGGGTTGGCCAGCGCCAGGGTGATGGCATCCATTTCGGCCGCCAGCAGCGGCCCGGCGCAGGCCACCGCAGCAAACTGGGCAATGCCATAGGTGGAGGCTTCGGCGCGGTGCGCCGTGCCAAAGGCGTCGTGCACAAAAATATCGCACAGGCTGGCCATCTGGCGGGCCAGCGCCTCGCTGTTTTTCTTCTCGCCGACATTGACGCGGCAGTTTTCCAGCAGCACCAACTCACCCGGCTTGACGGCCACGCCGGTGGTCCAGTTGGTCAGCAGCGGGACCGGGCGGCCCAAGAGCTCGGCCAAGCGCTGCGCCACCGGGGCCAATGAGTCGGCCGGCGTGAGCGTGCCCTCGTTCGGACGGCCCAGGTGCGAGGTGACCATCACGGCGGCGCCGGCATCGAGCGCCATGCGGATGCAAGGCAGCGAGGCGCGAACACGGGTATCTTCGGTAATGGCGCCATGCTCGTCTTGCGGCACATTGAGGTCGGCACGGATGAAAACACGCTGGCCGGCCACCCGGCCCTGGGCGCACAGGTCTGCAAAACGAAGGACATTCATGGG
>RFWA01000750.1 GCA_009922295.1 Betaproteobacteria bacterium | reverse complement strand
GCCAGCGATGATTTTCGAGACCAACCAGCTAGCACCGGGAAACCGCTGGTTGTAAGGACCTGTTGTTTCGCCAATAGCGAAAAATTCTGGGCGGCGGTCTTTCCAAAGCCGATGCCTGGGTCAAGCACGATGCGTTGCCTGGCCACGCCTAAGGCCTCCAATTCACGCGCAGAGCGGCTAAGGAATTCGAGCACCTGTGGCACCACATCGCCGACCATGGGCGTCACTTGCATGGTTTGTGGCTCGCGGTGCATATGCATCAGGCAGACGCCACAGTCTGGGTGAGCTGCCACCACCTGTTGGCCACTCGCAGCAGGATGCCCCAAGCTTGATGATATCTGCTCCCATATCAAGGGCCGCCTGCATGACCTGAGGCTTGTAGGTGTCGACCGAAATGGGCACACCGAGCTTGACCGCCTCTTGCAGGACTGGCAAGAGGCGATTCAACTCTTCATCTGCAGGAAGAGACTGGGCTCCCGGGCGGGTAGATTCAGCTCCCAAATCCAGCAAGTCAGCCCCATCGCTGAGCAATTGCTGACAATGGCGCAGAGCGGCATGCACGTCAAGGTAACGGCCGCCATCAGTAAATGAATCAGGCGTGATGTTGACAATGCCCATCACCTTGGGCGAAGCCAAGTCCACGAGAAAACGGGTGGTTTGCCAAAACTTCGACAGCTGCATGAGATTGGCTTCGGACAGGTTCTGCAAGCGCGTCAGCACAGTGGCGGTGTGCCGGCGGCAGGGGCAAGCCCCTGATGGGTCAGGCGATCTTAGGCTGCAGTCGGCGCAGCATCAGGCTTGACGGCCGGCGCACTGCCACCACTGTCGCTGCCTGACGATGGCGTACGGGGTGTCCAGTCCTTCGGCGGACGGGGCTCCTTGCCGGCCATGATGTCGTCGAGCTGCTCGCTGTCGATAGTTTCCCACTCCAACAAGGCCTTGGCCATGGCATGCATCTTGTCGCGGTTGTCTTCAATCAGCTTTCGCGCCAGACTGTACTGCTGGTCGATGATTCGCCGCACTTCGCCATCCACCTTCTGCATGGTCTGCTCGCTCATGTTGGTGGTCTTAGTCACCGAACGACCCAGGAAAACTTCACCCTCATTTTCAGCGTACACCATGGGACCGAGCGCGTCAGTCATCCCATAGCGGGTGACCATATCGCGTGCAATATGCGTAGCCCTCTCAAAGTCGTTACTGGCACCGGTGGTCATTTGGTTCATAAACACCTCTTCAGCGATACGTCCGCCAAACAACATGCTGATTTGATGCAGCATGTATTCACTGTCGTAG
>RFWA01000749.1 GCA_009922295.1 Betaproteobacteria bacterium | reverse complement strand
TTGATGCGCCATGGACGCACGCTCGGCCACAGGTGCACCCAGGCAATGCGGTCTTCGCCAGTGAGGGCCAGAGAGATATCACCAAAGCCACCCGGTAAGTCTCTAACGTCCGCTGCGCTCACGCGCTTTAACGGCAGGTTGAATGTCACGGTCAGTACGATGCCCAGCCGCATCACCACGCGTTTGTTGGTAAGTGTGTATACCGTGGTGCGTGCCGTCATGAACGCTAGTATCCAGACTGAGACCATGGCGACCACAGTGAGCGGAACGATCCATTTCACGGCCGATAGCATCGCCCAGGGTTCAGCGCCGGATTCAATTGCTGGCCAGGCACAGGCCATTGTCAAAAGCACGAAATAAACCGCCAGCTTGCGCATATGAAACGCCGAGACCGCCAGCGTCTTGGCATCTGGTGAGCCTTGCCACAAAATTCGCTCGTCAGCGGGCAGGCGCTCGGGCAGGCCGTACTGGGGTTCGAACTCGTATTCGTGGCCTTGATTTTGGATCGTCATAGTCAACTCTGGTGAGAAAGAAAAACTGTTTCAGCCGGAGTGTCAGATCAATGGCTCGCTGCGTTTGACATCGGCATACAAGGTACCACCGCCATAGTAGGCGCTGATTTTGTCTTCTTCCAGTTTCGTCACTTGGTCAGGATGGCTCAATCCGGGCACAGCCGCAAAATGGCGTGCGTAGATCGCATGCACTTCCACTTGGTTACGGCGGATCAATGCAAATGGAATGGGCAGCAAGACCGTCCGGCCACCGGCGATCTCAACCTCGAGGTAACGGAACATCATTTCGGCCGAGTCAATCCAAATGTCTTTGACCGTGCCGCCTTGCTTGCCATCGCCGGCCATGACCGGCAGGCCGCGGGGATCGACATCCTGCGCGGCAACGGTGTAGTCGCTGGCAATGCGCAGCGGCTGCAGCAAGGGTGCGCCTGAGTGGCTGCGCTCAGGCACGTCTTCGCGGCTGGCATATGCAGCGGCGCCAACGCCTGAGGTCATTGCATCGCCGCTCGGAGCGATGGGTGAGGCAGACGTTGGACCGGTGGTAACAGCGCGAATCGGAGGCTCTTTGCGGGTCGAGATCGGCACGGTGACACTTTTTCCACCTTCAAGCAAGAAGGTCTTCGCGGCTGGAATGGGAAAGCCCTTTACAACTGCCCGTCCGTTGCTACCCGATTCCATCGGGTAGCCCTCGCGGTGATTTTCCTGGACAAGGTAATAGATCAGGCCGGCGAAAAAGACCCAAAACACATACAAGAGTATTTGGGCAAGATCCACGTAGCCGGTAAT
>RFWA01000748.1 GCA_009922295.1 Betaproteobacteria bacterium | reverse complement strand
CCGGATTTCCAGCCGCCGCATCGTCAGCGGCATGGGGGAGCGGCCGGTGCTGTCGCATGTGGGCCACTTTGGTCTGGCATCCTTCACCACAGGCTCTGGCTGTATTGCCCCCAAAGCCTGCATGGGGTTGCTACGCGCCCTGCAGCACAAAGATATGACGGAGGCACAGCGCCTGTACGGTTTATTCTTGCCACTGGAGACACTGCGTGATTCGGTGTCGCTGATCCGCGTGCTGCACGACGCAGTCACCTGGTCTGGCGTGGCCGATATGGGCGCCCAGTTGCCGCTGCTGAGCCCGTCTCCTACTGCAATGCGTGGTGAGATCGAGGCGACCGCCAGGCAGCTGTTGGCGGCTGACGCCAGTTCCTAGCGCCACCTTCGCAGCATGACCGCACGTCGAACACCGGAAGGTTTGGCTGATAGGGTCTACCGCGAGTTGCTGGCCTTGATCATCCAGGGCGATCTGCAAGAAGGTGACCGTCTGTCCACCGAGCAGACTTTATCGGAGCAGTTCAAAACCTCGCGTCCAACCGTGCGCGAGGCGCTTTCAAGGCTACGGGCCGATGGCATCATCACCAGCCGTCAGGGTGCGGGCACCTTTGTAACGCGCCGGCCCGACCCGGATTTACCCCGCTTCATGCCGTTGGAGTCACTGTCCGATGTGCGACGATGCATCGAGTTTCGGATCGTCATCGAAGGCGGTGCGGCCGCCCTTGCCGCAGAGATGGCCGACGAAACCGACTTGGCGCTGATTCAACGTGAATTGGCGCGGCTTCAGGCTGCTGTCAATAACCAGGTTCTTGGCGTGGAGGAAGACTACGACTTCCACATCGCGATTGCCCGCGCCAGCAAGAACCAGTTTTTTGTCTCGGTCATTGCCTCAATCCAGCAGCACGTGACATTCGGTATGGACTTGCTGCGCAATTTCTCGCTCAGCAAAAGCCCGGAGCGCCTGCTCAGTGTCCAGGCCGAGCACGTGGCCGTGGTCGATGCCATCGTGCAACATGACAGCGTGGCTGCAGAGGCAGCCATGCGGCGTCATCTGCAAAACACACGATCACGAATGTTTGGCAGTTGACGCATGACTCTTGCCTGATTAACCTGGCCTACGCACAAAAACTCAAAGGAGATCTAATGCCCACCGTATTCACAACCGCCCAACGAGAGGCCTATGAAAAAGATGGCTTTGTGATGATCCCGTCTCTTTTCGACGCTGAGGAGATCAGCCTCATGCGCCAGGCCATGGAGCAAGACCCGGCCCTCAAACAAAGCCTTTACGAACGCCGCGACGCCCAGGGCAAGGCGACAC
>RFWA01000747.1 GCA_009922295.1 Betaproteobacteria bacterium | reverse complement strand
TCCACCGCCATCACCATGACGATCAACACGTCGTCTTGCACGCCATAGACCAAGAGGTAGCCCTGCTTTTACAGCTTGATTTTGTAGTGCCCAGTCAGCGCGCCATGCAGCGCGGCCCCGGGCACATGGGGATTGTCTAAGCGCTTCTTCAGCAACTTGCGCAGCGGCTCTTTGACCGAGCCGTCCAGCTTCTGCCATTCTGACCACGCACTGGGAACAAACTGCAAACGGTACTTGGTTTTGCGGCCTGGCGATGGCTCAGATGGCATCGACATCCACCTCGATGGCCTGGGCCCGCTCGCTCATCCGCTCCAGCACGGTTCGGCCTAACTGATGGTCAGACAACTCCTCTAGCATGGCCTCAAACAGGGCCGGCTCAAGCATGTAAAACGCTGCCTTATTGTGGTTGAGCACCGCCACCGGCCGGTTTTTGGCCTCTCGCAATACTGCCGCCGGATTTTTTTTGAACTCAGACATGCTGATCGTCACGTTGGCATAAATCGCTTCCATCAATGACTCCTTAACTGGCGCTAATTATGGCGCTAATGATGGCGCTTATCGACACATGATGCAACGCTCAGGCCCTACCTTGCCGAGCGGCAGTGCGTACTTGCGCTGCACCTATGCAGTCAGCTCGCTGGCGCAGCTAATCCTGACTCAGCTGCCCGAAGGCGCGCTGCTCAAACCCGACTTGGACGTCCTGCCGCTGATTTACAGCCAGCATTGGCCGGTAGCGGGGGCAGAGAATTTTGGCTTGCAGACGGCAGGGCTGCAGCCAACAATTTTCGCCAACTAAACTGTACAATTTCATTTTTAAAAAACGTATTTGTACAAAATGCAAAGTCCGATTGATTTGATTCCACGACAAGCCCACCATGCGCTCGCCAGGATCAGTCAGGCTTTTCCGGTGCTTGCCCTGACTGGCCCGCGCCAGTCAGGCAAAACCACGCTTGCACGCAGCAGTTTTCCAGAAAAGCCCTACCGCACCCTGGAAGACCCGGAGACCCGGCAGCTGGCGACAGTTGATCCACGGGCATTTTTGGCTCAGTTCCCGGACGGCGCCGTGCTCGACGAGATCCAGCGCTTGCCCGAGCTGCTGTCCTATTTGCAGGGGGTGGTAGACAACCAGCGTCGCATGGGGCAGTTCGTCATCACTGGCTCCCAGCAGTTCGGCTTGCTGCAAAGCATCACGCAATCCCTGGCTGGAAGGGTTGGCCTGGTCGAGTTGCTGCCACTCAGCCTGGCCGAAATTGCCAGCCAGCAAAGCATCAACAAGGACCAGCTCAATACCCTGATGTTCACCGGCGCCTAC
>RFWA01000746.1 GCA_009922295.1 Betaproteobacteria bacterium | reverse complement strand
CACCTCAACAATCCGCGCGACTTGGTGCCTGAATCCAATATGCCTGCCTACCCCTGGCTGTTGAAGAATGCCGTGGACGCCGACACCATGCCTGCTCACATGCGGGCGCTGAGAACGGTGGGCGTGCCCTATACCGACGAGCAGATCAGCCAATCTGTCGCTGAGCTGCAGGGCAAAACCGAAGTTGATGCGGTGATTGCCTATCTGCAGGTGCTTGGCACCTTGGTCAAGTAAGCCCGAGGCGCCAAAAAATGGACTTTGACGTCAACACCCTGCGTGCCATGGCCACTGTGCTCAGTTTCATGACCTTCATTGGTATCGTGGTCTGGGCCTATTCACGCCGTAATGCGGCTGATTTCGAAGAGGCCGGCCGGCTGCCCTTCGATCAGGACTGAGCGCGCGCTAGCCAAAGGAAAACACCCATGAGCGATTTCACAAGCAATTTCTGGCCGGTCTTCGTGACCGTGATCACCCTGGTCAGCATTGTGGCCTGCCTGCTGCTGCTGTGGTTTACCGGCAAGGCGCGCGCCATGACGGCGACAGATAACACGACCGGTCATGTCTGGGACGGCGATCTGCGGGAGATGAACAACCCCTTGCCCCGCTGGTGGGCCTGGTTGTTTGTGCTGACCGTCATCTTTGCCTTGGTTTATCTGGCGCTTTACCCCGGATTGGGCAACTACGCTGGCCAACTTGGCTGGACGTCGACCGGGCAGCACCAGGCAGAGCTCGACAAGGGCAATGCCGAAGTGGCGCCCTTGTACGCCAAATTCACGGCGATGGCGCCTGAGGCGGTAGCCGCTGACCCGCAGGCCATGGCGATCGGCGAGCGCCTGTTCATGAACAACTGCGCCCAGTGCCATGGGTCTGATGCGCGTGGCAGCAAGGGCATTCCCAATCTGACCGACAACGACTGGATTCATGGCGGCGCGCCCGCGACGATCAAGGAGACCCTGATCAAGGGCCGCATGGGCAATATGCCGCCCATGGCGGCAGCACTGGGCGGCGCTGACGACGTCAAAAATGTGGCGCAGTATGTGCTCAGCCTGTCAGGCAGTCCCCATGACTCCTTGAAAGCCGCTTTGGGTAAGCCCAAGTTTGCGGTCTGTGCGGCTTGTCACGGCGCTGATGGCAAGGGCAACCCCGCCCTCGGTGCGCCCAACCTGACCGATGACGTCTGGCTGCACGGCTATGGTGAGGCCGCTATTTTGGCTATGGTCAACAATGGCAAGGTGAACCAGATGCCGGCCCAGGCCGACAAACTGACCGAGGCGCAGATCCATGTGCTGGCGTCCTATGTCTGGGGTTTCTCCAACAAG
>RFWA01000745.1 GCA_009922295.1 Betaproteobacteria bacterium | reverse complement strand
TTACGGCCTGTGCGGCGGCCACATCATGCCCGTCTGGATGGCCTTGGACGCCCACGGCATACGCATCATCGATGTGCGCGACGAGCGCGCAGCTGTTTATATGGCGCATGCCGAGTCCGAGTTGACCGGTACTTTGGGTGTCGCGCTGGTGACCGCCGGCCCGGGTGTCACCAACGCCATGACCGGCATAGCCAATGCGCATGTGGCGCGTGCGTCGGTGCTGGTGCTGTCCGGCACGCCGCCACTGGCGCAGGAACACCGGGGCGCTTTGCAAGACATGGTGCACACCGAGCTGGTGGCCTCCATCACCCGGCTGGCACGCACGGTGCGCCACCCGGCGCTGGTGTTATCCACCTTGAACGAGGCCGCAGCGCGGGCCATGGGCCACGGTGGTGAGCCAGGTCCGGTCTACCTGGATTTCCCGGTTGATGTGCTGCGCGCTTGCGCCCCGTCCGCGGTCTTGTTGCCCGAGTTTTTCAAACCGGTTCAAGCCCGGGCCACCGTTCCGCTACCGGCCGATGTGCTGGCCGCGGCAGAGCTGCTGTGGCAGGCCAAGCGGCCTTTGTTTATTTCCGGGCGTGGTGCCAAAGGCGCTTCAGCCCCGTTACAAAAACTGTTGACCCTGTTGGGCGCGGCCTATCTGGACACCGGCGAAAGCCGCGGACTGGTGCCGCCCGACCATGCCAGCGTGGTGGCGGCCATGCGCGGCGGCGTCATGGGCCAGGCAGATGTGGTGGTGACGCTCGGGCGCAAACTCGATTTCCAGCTGGCCTTCGGCTCCCCTGCCATTTTTGGTCAAGCCAAATTCATACGGCTGGCCGACAACGCCGCTGAACTGCGCGACAACCGCCGCGGTGAAGTGGAGTTGCTGGCTGATGTGGCGCAAAGCCTGCAAGCTTTGTGCGAAGCTGGCGCAGGTCGCCAAGCGGCCAGCGACACCGCCTGGCTCAGCGGTTTGCGCCAGCAACACCTGGCGCGCGCGGCCAAATTGCAAGTCAGCATGCAACAGGCACCGGCCGGCAGCGACGGCCTGATGCACCCCAACCGCCTGCTGGCCGAATTGCAAAAACAATTGCCCGCCGACACGATTCTGGTGGCCGACGGCGGCGATTTCCTGAGTTTTGCGCGTGTGGGTTTGCAGGCGGAAACCTATCTGGATCCCGGCCCCTTGGGCTGCATAGGCGTGGGCACTCCGTTTGGCGTGGCCGCCAGCCTGGCCTGTCCGGATCGCACCGTGGTGGTTGCCACCGGCGACGGGGCTTTCGGTTTTAACGCCATGGAAATCGACACCGCCGTCAGACACAAAGCGCCCTTGCTGG
>RFWA01000744.1 GCA_009922295.1 Betaproteobacteria bacterium | reverse complement strand
TTGGCAATGATGTTGAGTTGAATCTCGCTGCTTCCGCCGGAGATGATGTAGGTCTTTGATAGCAGCAGCAAGCGGCTGATGGCGTGCTCATCGGCGCTGAATGCGTCGCCTTCCCAGCTCAGGCCGCGCAGTCCCATGAGCTGGGTCAGCAGCTCGTACTTGGCGACTTCTTGCTCGGTTTGCACCAGTTTCATGATGGACGCCGGACCATGGATGGGCAGCCCGGCCATCGCCTCTTGCTTGACCCGTTGGTGCGTGAGCGTGAAGGCGTGCGAGTCCATGAGCAAGGCGGCCAGCCGGTCGCGCCAAATAGGCTCGCGCAGCGCGCCGGTGTCGTCATACAAATAGGGGCGCGCCACGGCCAGCGCATCGTGCGAGGGGGCTGCGCCTTCGCTGAACTTGGACATGGCGCTGCGCTCGTGCTGCAAGAGTTTTTTGGCCACCGTCCAGCCGTCGTGCAACTGGCCGACCAGTTGGTCGGCGGGCACTCGCACATTGTCAAAAAAGACCTCGCAAAAGCTCGATTTGCCGCTGATGAGCTCAATGGGTTTGACCGTGATGCCCGGCGTTTTCATATCGATCAGCAAAAAGCTGATACCCGCTTGCTTGCTGGCGCTGGGGTCGGTGCGCACCAGGGCGTACATCCAGTCGCCTTGGTCGCCATACGAGGTCCAGATTTTCGAGCCATTGACGACAAAATCACCTTGCCCGTCCTGGACGGCGGCGGTGCGCAGGCTGGCCAGATCGGAGCCCGCGTTGGGCTCGCTAAAGCCTTGACACCAGCGCACGCGCCCTTGCATCATGGGAATCAGGTGCTGCTGCTTTTGCGCTTCGGTACCTACTTCCAGCAGGACCGGCCCGAGCATCCACACTCCCAAGTTGAACTGCGGCTGGCGGCAGCCCAGCGCCAGCATTTCTTCCTCCAAAATCCGCGCTTGTTTGGCGCTGAGGCCGCCCCCGCCATAGGCGCTGGGCCAGTCCGGCGCAAACCAGCCGCGCTCGCGCATGCATTCAAACCATACGCGCTGGTCGTCGCTGCCAAAGCGCAGCTGCGAGCCGCCCCAGACCATTTCTTCAGGGGTGATGGGCAGACGCATCGAGGCCGGACAGTTGGCCTCTAGCCATGCGCGCACCTCGGCGCGCCAGGCCTTGGCATCTACCACACGACCTCCTGCAGTTGGTCTATCGCCTTCAAGGCGACATAGGTTTTGTGATCATCACGGCGCATAAACAGGGGCTCGGTGACAGCCTCGGTGTCATAGGCCTGCCGCTGCAAATTGACTTTGCGCAGCTTGTAGTTGCCGGTCATATCGGTGCTG
>RFWA01000743.1 GCA_009922295.1 Betaproteobacteria bacterium | reverse complement strand
CGTTGTTGGTGGCGATCACAGCGCGCCTACCCGGCAGCACGCCATAGCGGTTGACATAGGTGCCAATGGCACCACTGAGCATGACACCGGGGCGGTCATTGCCAGCAAACACCAGGGGCCGCTCCAGGGCGCCGCAGGCCATCACAATGGCTTGCGCCCGGACGATGTGCAAACGCTGGCGCGGTACACCGCGGCGCGGGTCGGCGGTGCCGGGCGCGGCACGCTCGACCACGCCTACGGTGTTGCCGTCGTACAGGCCAAAGGCCGTGGCCCGCGTCAGCAGCCGCACCCGGCTGCTGGCTTTGAGTTCAGCCAGCGTGTTGCTCAGCCAGTGTGCCTGGGCGCTGTCGGTGGGCTGGTTCAGCAACGAGCCGCCTGCTTCAAAGTCCTGCTCCACCAGGGTCACGTCCACGCCAGCGCGGGCGGCCCGAAGTGCTGCGCTCAGGCCGGCCGGCCCGGCACCAATCACCAGCAGATCAGTAAAGCCGTGGTGCCAGTCATAGCGGTCGAGGTCGGGTGCTTCAGAGGTAGCGCCCAGGCCCGCCGCGCGACGGATGAAATGCTCATAGAACATCCAGGCCCGGCGCGTCGGGCCCATGAAGGTTTTGTAATAAAAGCCCGCGACAAACAGCGGCGACAGCAGCGAGTTGACCGCCATCAGGTCAAAGCCGACCGAGGGCCAGGCGTTTTGAGTTCGGGTCACCAGTCCATCGTGCAACTCAAGCATGGTCGCGGCGATGTTGGGTTCCTGCTCGGCGCCACGCCCCACGGTGAGCAGTGCATTGGGTTCTTCAATGCCGGCGGCCAGGATGCCGCGCGGTCGGTGGTACTTGAACGAGCGACCTACCAGGTGAATACCATGGGCCAGCAGGGTGGCAGCCACGGTTTCGCCACGGTAGCCTTCCAAGCTGCGGCCGTCAAAGCTGAAGGTGTGGGTGCTGTCACGCTGGGTGCGGCCCGGCAGGGCAGTGCGAAAAGGGCCAGTGGCGGCGCTGGGCTGGCTCATGGCAAGGCCCTTTCGCGTGCTGGCACCACCGACAGGATGTCATGTGTCACCGTGTGGCGTTGCACCACCAGCCAGCGCCGGCAGGCCAGGGTGTGTTGCCAGAACTCGGTGTGGACGCCCTTGGGGTTGTCGCGCATATAAACCGCTTCCACCCAGCCGTCATGGTGTTCTGCGTCCAGCGGCGGGTAGACCTTGGTGGCATCGCCAAAATAGGAAAATTCCTCATGGTCGCGCACACCGCAGTAGGGGCAATGGATTCTGAGCATGGGGTGGGCCTTACTGCAGATGGTTGTAGGGGCCGTAGCCCGCTTCGT